>JBDRBC010000440.1:0-48057 GCA_043823125.1 bacterium
CGCGAAGTCAACCTGATGCGGGTGGAGGTCAAGGAGAAGATCGACCAGATCCGGGGCGACCTGCCTGCGGATGTGCGCCAGATCATGTTGCTGACCTTCAACACCGCGGATATTCCCATCATCCAGGGTCGGATCTCGGCCCACGGGCGCGATCTGTCCGAGAGCTGGGATCTGCTCGACCAGAAGATCGTTGGCCCGTTGCAGCGGATTCCCGGCGTCGGTCGGGTGGAGATCGACGGCGTGCTGCCGACTCAGGCCTCGGTCTATCTGAAACTGGACCGGTTGCTGGAATACAACGTCGATGTCAACCGTCTCTTCAACGAGCTGGCGGCGGCCAATGTCGAACTGACCGTGGGGCGCATCACCGATCAGGGACTCCGCTACGATGTGCGGGTGGTGAGCGGTCTGCACAGTGTGGAGGACCTGGGCGAGTTGCCCATCGATGAACGCGGACTGCGGTTGAGTGACGTTGCGGATGTTGTGTATGGCGCACCCGCCCTTAGCTACGGTCGCTACTTGAATCGGGAACCGGCCATCGCCTTCTGGATCCAGAAAGCGTCCGGCTACAACACGGTGGATGTGTGTCGCAAGGTCGAGCAGGAGCTGGAACGGATCAATCTCGATCCCACCCTGAAGGGCATCGACAGCTTCACTTTCTTCAACCAGGCCGATCAGATCACCGACTCCTTGCGCAGCTTGCTGCAGGCCGGTACCCTCGGCTCCTTGCTGGCGGTGGCGATCCTGTTCCTGTTCCTGCGCCGGATCAACATGACCCTGGTGGTGGCGGTGGCCATTCCCCTCTCCATTCTCGCCACCAATGTCTTTTTGTACCTGAGTGGCAATAGTCTCAACGTGCTCACCATGATGGGCTTGATGCTCGGGGTCGGCATGCTGGTGGACAACGCCGTGGTGGTGCTGGAGTCCATTCACCGGCGACAGAACCTCGGCGCGCGACCGGTGGCGGCGGCCATCCGGGGCACGCGGGAGGTGGGCCGCGCCATCGTCGCCTCCACCTTGACCACCGTCATCGTTTTTGCCCCGGTGATCATCAGCAAGTCTGATGAACTGGGAGTCTGGCTCGGCGAGGTCGGCATCACCATCAGTGTCACCCTGGTCTTCTCCCTGCTGGTGAGTCTCACCTTGATCCCGGCCCTCTCGGTGCGTCTGAGCGCGGACCGTCAGCGGGCACGGGTGGAGAACGGCTGGCTGGCCAAACTCCGCAAGCGCTACTTGCGGGTGCTGAACTGGACGGCGTTGCGGCATCCCTACCTCACCGGGCTGGTCATCGTGCCGGCGGTGCTGGTGGTGACCGGTGTCCTGATGGGCGTGACCAAGTTCCAGCCCGAACCGTTTGGTGATGAAGGTGTGCGCCGCGAGCGGCTGTATATCGACCTGGACTACAGCGGCTCCGTGGATTGGACAGTGCCGAACGCTACGTCTGGACCGTGGCCGAATATCTGGAATCGCGGCGCGTTGAGTTCAGCCTCCGGGACATCTACTGCTACTATGCCGCCGACGAAAGTGGCGTCTCCATCTTCTTCGAGGACGGGATCATCTCGGACAAATTTTACAAGGAGGTCAGGGAAGACCTGCGCGAGAATCTGCCAGTGCAGGCCGGCGTCGAATACCGCTTCGGTGACGAAGAGGGACAGGACAGTGGCGTCAAGACCTTCTCGGTCACCGTCTGGGGGGAAGAGACCGAACTGCTGGAGGATATCTCCCAGGAGGTGAAGCGACGGCTGACCACGTTGCCTGACATACACGATCTGAGCAACGAGGCCGATCGCGGCAAGCAGGAGATCCGGGTGCAGGTCGACGCGGAGCGGGCGGGACGTTACGGTATCCGGCCGGCCACCATCAGTCAGATTCTGGGGCTGACCTACCGCGGGGTCATGTTGCCGCGTCTGCACACCGGCGACAAGGAAATCGACCTGGTGGTGAGCCTGCAACCAGACGATCGCGAGTCCATCGAGAACCTCTCCATCCTCACTGTGGGGGAGAGCGGCGGTCAGCCGGTGCAACTGGGTCAGATCGCCGATTTCGATTTCGGGCGTAGTCCGGGAACGATACACCGCACCAATCAGAAGACCGGTGTCACCATCCGGGGCAGTTACGAGGGCGACAAGCTGGACGCTGCACTGGACAACATCCGCAGCCTCATGAACAGCATCGATCTGCCGCTGGGGTACGGCTGGGACTTCGGCACCGAGATCATTCGCGGTCAGCAGCAGCGTTCGGAAATGGGGGCGAACATGCTGCTGGCGCTGGCCTGCGTGTTTTTTGTCATGGCGAGTCTGTTCGAATCGCTGCTCCATCCGCTGGTGGTGATGGGGTGTGTTCCGTTCGCCTCGCTCGGAGTGTTCTGGACCATGATGCTCACCAGCACACCGTTCAACATGATGGCCATGATCGGCATCGTTATTCTCATTGGCATCGTGGTCAACAACGGGATCGTGCTGGTGGATCATATCAACAATCACCGGCGACTGGGCAAATCGTTGGAAGTGGCCATCTTGGACGGTTGCGCGGATCGATTGCGCCCCATTTTGATGACGGCAGGGACCACCATTCTGGGCCTGCTGCCGCTGGCCGTGTTCCACGGCGCGCATGTGGGGGATGCCGAGTACTACCCCATGGCCCGCGCCATCAGCGGTGGTCTGGCCTCGAGTACCTTGCTGACCTTGATCGTGCTGCCGACGTATTACCGGATCAATACCCGGTGGGCGGCGGCCATCCGAAATTCCCTGCGCGTTGCCTCGCTCGGCAGGGGCGCAAAGAACCGGGACTCACTGGCTAAGTTGTGATTGCGGGGGCCGTTCAGAACGTGTATATTGCCGTCGCAAGCTAGCTTGAGAGTTTTACTGATTAACAGTATCGGGGTCGCTTCTCAAGCCGGAATTGGTTCCTCAGCGCTTATCGCTCTTACCAATCTGTGAGAGAGCGCGAGGTACAGGTGCCGGAAGCCCGCCGTGGGGCGGGAGAGGTGGGGCTGACGCAGCACCATGGTCAGACATGTTGAGCTAGTCGGTAACTCACTTTGAAAGGCGGAGGTACGATGTATCGTTTCAACCCCCAAGACCGTGTCGGGATATTCATTGACGGTGAGAATATCCATTATAGCGCCAAGCATCTGAACATGCGCTTGGATTACCTCAAACTCTGCAGGAAATTGGCCGGCGAACGTCGTCTGGTGCGCGCCTACTTCTACACTGCGGTGAGTAACCAGTCCGAGGGCAAGATCGACTTCGTCAATTTCCTCAAGTTGAACGGGTTCACGGTGGTCACCAAGGAACTCAAGTCCTTCAACGAGGGTGAGACGCCGAGCCGCAACGTTCGGAGCAGTCTCGACATCGAGCTCGCCATCGACGTGATGGAGATGGCCAGGAATCTGGATGTCGTCGTGCTCTGCTCGGGTGACGGTGATTTCGTGCCGCTGGTGAATAGCGTGGCCAAGCAAGGCAAGCACGTCGAGATCTGCGCCCTGCGCGAAATGACCAGCACTGATCTGATCGCGGCCGCCGATGTCTACACCGATCTAGCCAGCCTGAAGGATGACATCGCCCTGCAGCGCGAGATCAAGAACGAGATCACGACCTCGATCGATTACGACAGTTTCGACTTCTAATACGCGGTGAGGCGAGTTCGGGTCGGGGGTCCCGGACGCGGCTTAACCAGTATTGTCCGCCAGGGCGTTCCGCACGTCCTGGCGGTACTGTTTCTGGAGGTCGAGTGTCAGCTCGCCGGGACGGCCGCTGGCCACCCGATTGCCGTCGATGTACACCACCGGCACCACCTCCTTGATGGAGCTGGTGACAAAGACCTCTTCGGCGGTGAACAGATCACGACGGTCGAACGGCAACTCCTGGCACCGGTGTCCCAATTTCTTCGCCGCTTCCAAAACTATGGCGCGCGTCCGGCCGGCCAGCAGGCCGAGTCGCAGTGGGGGCGTGCAGACTGTTCCCTCGCTGATCAGAAAGATATTGCTTGAAGCGCCTTCCAGGATCTGTCCCCGACGATTCACCAGCAGCGCTTCCTGACACTTGGAGGCGTGGGCGAACCGGTTGGCCAGCAAGGACGGCAGGTAGTTGAGGGTCTTGAGCTGGGGGAAGTTCCCGCGCGCGAAGAACGGTTTCATGATCTGCACCGAAATCCCTTCTCGCTGCCAGAGCGGCAGTTCCTTGGGTAGCGGCACCAGGGTGACGGAGAAGGTCGTCTCGCGATCTTCCAGGTCGAACACCTCCAGGGGATCACCCACCGGGGCGCCCCGGCTGATGGTCATCCGCACCCGGGCGTCCTGTTCGACCAGATCATTCTCCTTGGTCAGCTTGTCGATGATGACTCGAATCGTCTCCCCGTCCGGCATCCAGCTATAACCGAGCAGGTGGAGTTGGCGCTGGAGGCGTTCCAGATGACCTTCCAGATCAAACGGTCGGCCACCATAACAGCGCAAGGTCTCGAAGAGGCCATCACCGAAAAGATAGCCACCGTCGAAAAGCGAGATCTTGGCCGTAGAGGCATCGACATAGGAGCCGTTGAGATAGACGATCATGATGGGAACCTTTCCCTCACCCGGAAGTCGTGTGCACCGCATCAACAAGATCTCGTGAGCAAGACCGTTCGACGGCAGCATAGACCGTTTCCGCCGGAGACATCAAGGCTGGAGTCGAGAAGTTATATGAACGGGGGACAGCAGGCTGTCCCCCGTGCAAGAAGAGTGGAGTTGGATCGCCGTGGGGCCGTGGCCGCTACTGGACCGCAGCCAGGGATTGCTGCTGCAAAGCTTTCCTGGCCACCTGGAGCTGCCCGATGTGTTCCCGTAAGCTGGCGTCCAGGGACTCGGGCTGCGGGATGGCTTCGGCCGCCCGGCACGCGCGAGTCAACAGGTCGTGACTCTCATCGAACATCATCTCGAGCATTTTCTGATTGATGTCCAGGTCGGTATAGTTGCGGAGATACTCCTCACAGGCGGCGATGGCCCGGGACCGGTTGCCGGCGGCGACCTCGGTGTCGCACAGATTAAGGATGGCGTTGGGATAGTTCGGGACCAGATCGAGCGCTCGCTGGAAATGTAAACGCGCGCTGGCGTAATCGCCCTTGAGGAAGGTGGCGACACCGAGATTGTTCCAGCAGTCGGCGTCTTCGGGAGCGCTCTTCAACACTATTTCGAAGTCGATGATGGCGTCCGCATATCGCTGCAGCCGAATGAGGACGACGCCTCGATTGTAACGCACGTTGGTGTTGTCGGGCAGCAGCTGCAATACCTGGCTGAAACAGCGTTCGGCCTTGGCGAACTGTCCGAGAGAGGTGTAAAGGGCGCCCAGGTTGTTATGTCCCTCGGGTCGTTCCGGGAACTGGTTCACCACGGCCTCGAACCGGTTGAGGGCTCCGTTCAGATCGCCCTGAGAAAGCAAGTCCTTGCCCGCCTGCACGAGGGCGAGGATTTCCTGAGTTCGGGTATCGACCGGTGATCCGGTTTTGAGTTCTGCTTGCATGATAGTCGCGCCTCCTTCAACGGCGTGGGTCACTGCGTGCCGCAGCAGAGCGGTTCGCAGGCTGTCCTCGAGAGATCGCAACTGACGTGCCGGCCAGAAACAGGGGGGCGCGCCGTAAAAAACGACAAGCACCAGGAGGGCAAGTCCTTGTGCCACAGCGGAAAAGCCGTGGGTGAATTCCGGAGAACCCGCCTCCGGCGTCAAATCAATTCTGGCGGGATGCTCAGTAACTGGGCCGCACCGGGTAGCTTCTGACCAGAATCATCTGCGAATATCGGCAGGCGGTATTTGACAGAGCGATTCCGACTGTTATTTTTGCAACGATTGTAGCTCGTTTTCAGACAACGGGTTATCAATTGGGCTTGGCGATGGTGGGCGAATTGGTTATTCTCCCGCAATCCTTTGGGACCGGAAACCTACCCGCCTGGGGGGAGTGCAGTCATGGCAGAGCAGTTCTTGCCCCTGGTACTGGTCATCTCCATCGCCGTCGTGTTTGCGGCGCTTTTTTTGGGAATCAGCTCCTGGCTCGGTCCCAAGCGACCTTCGCCCTTGAAAAATTCCACGTACGAATGTGGGGTGCCGCCGCGCAGCACCACCCAGATTCGTTTCTTCGTCCGGTTCTTCCTGGTCGCGCTCCTCTTTCTGCTCTTCGATCTCGAGGCTGTTTTCCTCTATCCGTGGGTTGTCCTGTACCGGCAGTTCCTGGTGGATGGCCGTGCCGTGTTCGCCCTCGGTGAGATGGGGGTCTTCGTGACGGTGCTGCTGGTGGGATTCATCTACGTCTGGAAGAAAGGCGGCCTGGAATGGCAGTAGATCTCGAGAATCCCGGTGGTTTCCTGACCACCAAGCTCCGGGAGGCCGTCAATTGGGGACGCAAGTATTCCCTCTGGCCGCTGCCGTTTGGCACTGCCTGTTGCGCCATCGAATTCATGAGCACGGTTTCGTCGTACAACGACTTGAGTCGCTTCGGCGCCGAACTGGTTCGTTTCTCCCCCCGCCAGTCCGATCTGCTCATCGTGGCCGGGACCATCAGTTACAAGCAAGCGCCCATATTGAAGACCATCTACACCCAGATGGCGGAACCTAAGTGGGTCATCTCCATGGGGGTGTGCGCCTGCAGCGGCGGCTTCTACAACAACTATTCCACCTTGCAGGGCATCGACAAGGTCATCCCTGTGGATCTGTACATCGCCGGGTGTCCGCCGACGCCCGAGGCCCTGATGCACGCCCTGGTCAAGATGCAGGAGAAGGTAGCCAAGGAAGGGCTGGTGCCCGCCGCCAACCGGCACACCACCCACACCTCGAAGTGAAACGCTCCCGCCGCTAGCAGCCGGAGCAGGGACGGGAAACATGAGCCGCCAACTCGTGGAGAGAGTACAGCAGGAATTCGGAGCGAAGATCCTGCATAGTGACAGCCAGCACGGCGACGAGTCCATCAAGATCGACCGCGAGAACCTGCTGGACGTGTTGACCCATCTCCGTGACCAGGAGTCGTGTGAGCTGCTGCTGGATGTGGTCGGGGTCGACTACCCGCGACGGCAGCAGCGATTCCAGGTCAACTATCTGCTGCGTTCCGTGTCCAGGCGGCAGCGGGTGACGGTGAAGGTCGAGGTGGAGGATGGCGCTGCCGTCCCCTCGGCCAGCGAACTCTTCCGGTCCGCCAACTGGCACGAGCGCGAGGTGTACGATCTGTTCGGTGTGAACTTCACCGGGCATCCCGATTTGCGCCGGATTCTCACCCACCACGAATTCGCCGGGCACGCTCTGCGCAAGGACTATCCCATCGAGCAGGGCCAGACCTGCTCCACTCCCGAGAAGCTGTTCAGTGATCACGATATCCAGGCCGCGGCTTGTCGCGCCGAGGCGGATCTGGGCAGCGACGTGGAGGATGAGATCCATCCGTCCGATCTACTGGCGGTCAGTATCGGTCCGAGCCATCCCGCCATGCACGGCGCCTTGCGCGCGGAGGTGCTGCTGGACGGCGAGACCATCGTGGACGCCAGGTCGGAAATCGGGTATCTGCACCGCTGTTTCGAGAAAGAGGCGGAAGACCACACATGGTCCCAGGTCATGCCATATACCGACCGGCTGAATTACTGCTCCGCCATGCTGAACAACGTCATCTACGCCAACGCCGTGGAGAAACTGCTCGGGGTGGAAGTGACTCCGCGCTGCCGGGTGCTGCGGGTGATCATCAGCGAGTTGTCCCGGATCATCGACCACCTGGTCTGTGTCTGCGCCAACCTGGTGGACATCGGTGCCCTGACCAACTACTGGTACCTGTACAACGTGCGCGAGGGTATCTATTACGACATCCTCGAGAAGTTGTGCGGATCGCGACTGACCACGGCCTATGCCCGTATCGGTGGCCTGTCGCACGATGTCTTCGACGGTTTCGCGGAAGCGGTCGAGGTTCATCTCCAGCGGATGGAAGCGGCGATCAAGGATGTCATGGGGCTGGTAGCCCGCAATCGGATCTACCTGGATCGGACGGTGGGTGTCGGCGCGGTCGATATCAAGACGGCGCTGAGTTGCGGTTTCACCGGGCCGTGTCTGCGCGCCACCGGGCTGGCCTACGACGTGCGCAAGCACGCCCCGTATCTCGGCTACGAGGAATACGATTTCGACATTCCAGTGGGCGAGAACGGCGACACGCACGACCGCATCAGCGTGCGTCTCTCCGAGTGCTTCCAGAGCGCCCGCATCATCCGGCAGGCGTTGCAGCAACTGCCGGACGGCCCGGTCTACATCGACAACCCTTCCGTGGTGCTGCCGCCCAAAAAGGAAGTGTACGGCAGCATCGAAGGGGCGATGAATCAGTTCAAGCTCATCTACGAGGGGATCAAGGTGCCCGCAGGCGAAGGTTACGGCTTCGGCGAGGGCGCCAACGGCGAGCTCGGTTTCTTCTGCATCGCCGACGGCAGCGGCCACCCGTACCGCCTCAAGGTACGTCCGCCCTGTTTCCCCATCTTCGCCGCCTACGACCGTCTGATCACGGGGCACATGGTGCCCGACGCCATCGCCATCCTCGGCAGCTTGAACATCATCGCCGGGGAGCTCGATCGCTGAGTCCGGTGGTCTCGCCGGACAGGAAAGGTATCGGCTGCATGAGCAAGCCAACAGAAGCACAGACCGAGTTCACGCTCTCGATCGAGAGTCGGCAGCGGATCCAGACCCTGCGGGAGCGTTATCCCACCCGGCAGAGTGCGCTGATGCCCGCTCTCTGGGTGATCCAGGACGAGCTGGGGTATATCCCGCAGCCTGGAGTGGACTGGTTGGTACAGGAACTGGGGGTGACGGCCGCCCGGGTCTGGGAGCTGATCACCTTCTACACCATGTATCGCAGTGAACCGCAGGCCGAGTACGTGCTCCAGGTCTGCCGCAACATCAGCTGTCACATCATGGGCGCCCGCAACATCATTGCGCATCTGGAGAAACGGCTCGGTATCCGTCTGGGGGAGACGACTCCGGACGGGAAGTTCGCCCTCGAAGGGGTCGAATGCCTGGGTGCTTGCGGTCACGGTCCGGCCCTCCAGCTGGGGAAACATCTGTACGAGTTCCTGACGCCGGCCAAGGTCGATTTGTTGCTCGACAGTCTGAAGCAGGGCAAAGTCCCGCGGGCCGATACCGATCGGGAAGTGGAGGAATAGCATGAGCTCGGCCGCAGGCAAGATCCTCTCGACTCGTTTCGGCCGCAACGACGGCCACCTGCTCCGGGTCTACGAGAGCGAGGGTGGCTACACGGCCTTACAGAAGGTCCTCGCGGATCTTTCGCCGGAAGCGGTGCGCGAAGAGGTCAAAGCGGCCGGCGTGCGCGGTCGCGGCGGCGCCGGTTTCCCGGCCGGAGTCAAGTGGGGCTTTGTTCCCCCCGACGCCGAGGAGATCTACTTCTTCGTCAACGCCGACGAGAGTGAACCGGGCACCTTCAAGGATCGCTTCATCCTGGATTACGATCCGCACCTCATGATCGAGGGCGCGATCATTTCCTGTTTCGCCGTCAACGCCAAGCTCTGCTTCATCTACATCCGGGGCGAGTTCGGCTGGTTGGTTGACCGGGTGCAGCAAGCGGTGGACGAGGCGTACGCGGCTGGTCACCTCGGCGTCAACATCCACGGCTCGGGCTTCGGGTTGGAGATGCTCGTCCACAAGGGAGCCGGCGCCTACATCTGCGGCGAGGAGACCGGGCTCATCAACTCCGTGGAGGGGAAGAAGGGGCAGCCCAACATCAAACCACCGTTCCCGGCGGTCTCCGGATACCTCGGCAAACCGACCATCGTCAACAACGTGGAGACGGTGGCCAACGTGCCGTTCATCATCAACGAGGGGGCGGCGGCGTATCGGGCGTTCGGCACCGAGAAGTCGGCGGGGACCAAGCTCTGGAGCGTCAGCGGGCCGGTACAGAATCCCGGGGTGTACGAGGTACCGCTCGGTATTCCGTTCCGGGAGTTCTTCCACGACTATCTGGGCGGCATGGCCGACGGCGAGACTCTGAAGGCAGTCATCGTCGGCGGCTCCTCGGTGCCGGTGTTGCCGGCCGCCGAGATCATGAACGTCAATCTCGATTACGAATCGCTGGCGCAGGCCGGCACCATGCTCGGTTCAGGGGGGATGATCGTCATCCCCGAGAGTGCGGACATGGTGGAGCTGATCCAGGTGCTGATGCACTTCTACTGGGATGAATCGTGCGGGCAGTGCACTCCCTGTCGCGAGGGCACCGGCTGGTTACACCGGATCGTCAAGAAGCTGCGCAAGGGTGGTGGGGTGGCCGACGACCTGGATCTCCTGGCCAAGGTCTGCAAGGGCATGGCCGGCTTGACCATCTGTCCCCTGGCCGATGCCGCCGTCATGCCGATGGAGAGTTTTCTCGCCAAGTTCCGACCCGAGTTCGAGGACCTCATTCGTGAAACCGCCTCATCGCGTCCCGCTTGCCGATGGCCACGCGGGGAGCAGGAGAACTAGGGATGGTCACACTCACGATCGACGGCAAGGAGATCGAGGTTCCGGAGGGAACCCGACTCTTCAACGCCTGCCTCAAGGGGCGGGGCGAGCAGTTGCCGCACTTTTGCTACCACCCGGATCTGAGTATCGCCGGCGTCTGTCGCCTCTGCCAGGTGGAGATCGAGGGCATGCCGAAATTGACCATCGCCTGCAACACGACGGTCCAGGCTGGCATGGTGGTCCACACCCGGAGCGAGCGGGTGCAAAAAGCGAATCAGCAGGTGCTGGAAATGCACCTGATCAACCATCCGGTTGATTGTCCCATCTGTGATCAGGCCGGTGAATGCGGACTGCAGGATCAGTACATGGTGTACGGTCTCTACACCACCGAGGTGGAGAAGGCGGACAAGGTTCGCAAAACCAAGGCGCAGGTCATCGGTCCCTACGTGATCCTCGATCAGGAGCGGTGCGTGCTCTGCAGTCGCTGCGTGCGTTTCTGCCAGGAGGTGACCGGAACCGGCGAACTCGGCATTTTCAATCGGGGTGACCAGGCCGAGATCAACGTGGCCCCGGGTACCGAGCTGGCCAACAACTACAGCCTCAACACGGTGGACATCTGCCCGGTGGGCGCCTTGACCAGCCGCGATTTCCGGTTCCAGAAACGGGTCTGGATGCTCAAGAGCACGCCGTCCATCTGCCCCGGCTGCGCCACCGGTTGCAACGTCCGGCTCGATCACGAGGCCGATCGGATTTACCGGCTCAAACCGCGTCGCAACGACGAGGTGAACGGCCTGTGGATGTGCGATCAGGGGCGGCTGACCTACAAGGCGGTCCACGACGAGAAACGTCTGAAAGAGGTGCTGCTCCGTCAGGAGGGAGAGCTCCGACCGGTCACCTGGCAAGAAGGCTGGGCAACTCTTACCGAGCTGCTGGCGCCGGGCAAGGTGGACCTGGCCCTGACCTGTCCGCAGCAAACCCTGGAAGAGCTTTTCCTGTTCAAGCAGCTGGCCGCTGCGGTGGTGAGTGACGGAGGCAAAAGCGGCCATCTGGCCGGAACCGACCAGGGCAAGGGTGACGATATCCTGCTGAGCAGTGATCACGCCCCCAACCGCCGGTCCCTGGAATGGCTGGGAATTCCGGCGTTGTCCGCCGAGGATCTGTCCAGTCATCTGGCTGGCAGTCGCGGCACGGTTGTGGTGTACGGCCACGATCCGGCGGGATCTGATCCCGGGCTGGCTTCGGCCCTGGCGAGCTGCGAAAACCTGGTCTACCTCGGGACCCATCTCAATACCACGGCGCGCGCCGCCACCCTCTGCCTGCCGTTGAGCATGTGGGCTGAGAAGGACGGCTTGTTCGTCAACCGGCGGGGGCGGATCCAGGCGCTGCAGCGGGCGGTGGCTCGTCCCCAGGACGCCCGTGAGGATTGGCGGCTCCTGGCGGAGCTGGGCCAGGCAAACGGCGGTTTGCCAGACCCTCCGCAGAACCTGACCGATCTACGCGGCCTGGTGCAGCACTCCTTGTCGTTGCCCGAGGATATCGATCTCAATCGCCTCTCCACCAAGGGGCTGCTACCGGACCTCGATCCCACTGCACCGGCGGGAGGTGATGGCTGATGGCGTTGTTGCTGGAGACCATGGCCAAGATCGTGTTCATGCTGTTGCTCATCCTCGGGCTGGTGCCGCCGTTGATCTGGGCGGAACGCAAGGGTGCGGCCTTCATCCAGGATCGCACCGGGCCCAACCGGGCGAATATCCTGGGCATCCGTCTGGCCGGGCTGATCCATCCCATCGCCGACGTGTTGAAGCTGGTCTTCAAGGAAGACATCATCCCCGACAATTGCCATCGCGGCCTGTATTACCTGTCGCCGTTTATCATCATGGCAGTGGCGCTGATCACCTTCGCGGTGGTGCCGTTCGGTGATTTCATAGAGATCGCCGGCCGGCAGATTCCGCTCATCGTGGCCGATCTGGACACGGGGATACTGTTCGTACTGGCGGTGGCCAGCCTCGGCACCTACGGCATCGTGCTGGGCGGTTGGTCTTCCAACAACAAGTACAGTTTTCTCGGTGGCGTGCGTTCCGCGGCGCAGATGATCAGTTACGAGATCAGCATGGGCCTGGCGCTCATGGGGATCCTGTTGATCTTCTCCAGTTTACGGCTCACCGATATCGTGGCCGGGCAGGGCGAGTTGCTCTGGGGCTTCCTGCCCAAGTGGGGCGTGGTGGTGCAACCGGTCGGTTTCATCCTGTTCTTGACGGCCGTGTTCGCCGAGACCAACCGGAACCCGTTCGATCTGCCCGAGGGCGAGTCGGAAATCGTGGCTGGATTCCACATCGAGTACAGCTCCATGAAGTTCGCCCTCTTTTTCATGGCCGAGTACTGCAACATGGTGGTGGCGGCCACGCTGGTGGCGGTCCTGTTCTTCGGCGGGTACCAGATCCCGTGGCTGCCGCGGGAGACCCTGGTCGCCCACGTCGGCATCTTGTTGCCGCTGAAACTCGTGATCATGGCGCTGTTCTGCGCCTGGGTGGCGGCCCTGTTCTTCCGACGCGCCCAGCGCGAGCGGAACAAGTTCGGCGACTCCCGCGATCGGGAACCGGGTCTGCTCGGGACCGTGTTTGCTCTGCTCGCCGTGCTGGCAGTACTGGCCTTCACCCTGAAACCGTGGAGTGTCGGACCGGCCGGGGCGTCGTTGTTCGCTACCCTGGTCCAGGTGGGCGCCTTCGTGTTCAAGGTGGTCTTCTTCAGCTGGTTGTTCATCTGGGTGCGGTGGACCTTGCCGCGGTTCCGGTACGACCAGTTGATGACCCTCGGCTGGAAGGTGATGCTACCGCTGGCGCTGACCAATCTGGTGGTCACCGCCATCGTCCTGGCCATCGTGTGAGGTAAACCCCGTCCGGGAGCGATCGAGGTGCGAGGATGAGTCTCAAGCAAGGCCCACCTGCCAAGGCCTGGAACAAGAAACAGACGTTCCGGGAGTCTCTCTACATCTGGGAGATTCTCCGTGGTCTCGGCATCACCATCAGGCATCTCATCCACAACATCCTGCACACGAGCGAGATGCCGACCATGCAGTATCCCGAGGAGAAGCGGGTATACAGCGACCGCTTCCGGGGACGGCACCGGCTCATGCAGCGGGAGGACGGTTCGCCGCGTTGCGTGGCCTGCATGATGTGCGCCACGGCGTGTCCGGCGGACTGCATCCATATCGAGGCTGCGGAGCACCCGGATCCGACCATCGAAAAGTTTCCGGAGTCGTTCGACATCGATTTGCTGCGGTGCGTCTACTGCGGCCTGTGCGAGGAAGCGTGTCCCTGCGACGCCATCCGTCTTGATACCGGGATCTACGAGATCGTGGCCGACTCGCGCGACAAGTTCTTCGTGCCCAAGAACTTTTTGCTCAATAACGACCTGGACGGAACGTTATGACCCTTCAAACGGGATGGACTCTGTGATGTGGGAAGTCTTCCTGTTCTACTTCTGTGGAGGCCTGATGGTGCTGTCCGGCATCATGATGGTGGCCAGTCGTAGCGCGGTGGTGGCCGCCTGCTGGCTCATCTTCGCCTTCCTCAACGCGGCTGGTATCTACGCCCTGCTCTCGGCCCCGTTTCTGGCCATTCTGCAGGTCCTGGTCTACGCCGGCGCCATCATGGTCCTGTTCCTCTTCGTCATCATGATGTTGCAGGAACCGGTGCTCGCGGCCGAACGCCGCCCGGCGCCGCGTTGGATCTGGCCGGCCGTCTGCCTGCCGTTGCTCGCCACGGCGACGGCTCTCGTGGTGGTGTTCCGGCGCGGCGGGAGTATCGGTCCGGCGGCCACGCTGCCGGAAGGTTTCGGCGGGGTGAACCAGGTGGCTGAACTGTTGCTGAACCGGTACCTGCTGGCGTTCGAGCTGATCTCGATCGTTTTGCTCATCGCCATCATCGGGGCCATCGCGCTGGGCCTGGTGGAGAGGAGGCGCCCGTGGAGATAGGACTGATGCATTATCTCGCCCTCGCCACCATCCTGTTTCTGACCGGGATGGTCGGGGTGCTGGTCCGACGCAACGCGTTGATCCTGATGATGAGCATCGAACTGATGCTGTGCGCCACCAACATCGTCTTCGCCGCCTTCAGCCGGCACTGGGGCGACGCCTCCGGTCACGTCTTCGTGCTGATGAATTTCGCGGTGGCGGCCGCCGAGGCGGCCATCGGCCTGGCGATCCTGGTGGGCATCTATCGCAGTCGTCGCAGTGTGAACGTGGATGAACTCAAGGTCTTGATGGAGTAATACCGTGGAACCCAGCGTCGATACCGCTTTGCGATGGATCGTGCTTCTCCCGCTGCTTGGAGCGGCCATCAACGGCTTGCTGAACCGTCGTCTGCCGCGACGTCTCGTGGGCCTGATCGCCTGCAGTAGCGTGGGGGTCTCCTTCGCCCTGACCGTGAGGGTGTTTTTGCGCCTCAAGGACCTGCCGGTGGCGGAGCGGTTCATCACGGACAGTCTGTACACCTGGCTCGGATTCGGCGCCGTGAGCGTGGATCTCGGCTTCGCCATGGATCAGCTGAGCGCGATCATGGCCTTGGTGGTGACCGGCGTCAGTTTCCTGATCCATATCTACTCCCTGGGCTACATGGCCCACGACCAAGGCTACCAGCGCTTCTTCGCCTATCTGAACCTGTTCGTCTTCGCCATGCTTTGCCTGGTGCTCGGCGAGAACCTGTTGATGCTGTTCGTGGGCTGGGAAGGGGTCGGACTCTGTTCCTACCTGTTGATCTCCTTCTGGTTCAACGACGAGGCCAACGCCGCCGCGGGCAAGAAGGCGTTCATCGTGAACCGGGTGGGCGACTTCGGTTTCCTGCTGGGAATCTTCCTGGTGGGAGCCACCCTGATGCCGCATCTCGGTGAGGGAGAGGGGCTCTTTTCATTCCGGGTTCTCGCGGCCCATAGCCACTTGCTGGCGCCGGTGGCCACCGCCCTGGGACTGCTCTTCTTTCTCGGCGCCACCGGCAAGTCGGCCCAGATTCCGCTCTACATCTGGTTGCCCGACGCCATGGCCGGTCCCACACCGGTCAGCGCCCTGATCCACGCCGCCACCATGGTCACCGCCGGTGTCTACATGGTGGCTCGTCTGAACTTCATCTACGTCCAGTCGGAGACGGCCATGCTGGTGGTGGCCATCGTCGGCGCGGCCACGGCCTTGCTGGCCGCCACCATCGCCCTGGCCCAGAACGACATCAAGAAGGTGCTCGCTTACTCCACCGTGAGCCAGCTGGGCTACATGATGCTGGCGTGTGGGGTGGGCGCCTTCACCGCGGGCATCTTTCATCTGATGACCCACGCCTTCTTCAAGGCGTTGCTGTTCCTCGGCAGCGGTTCCGTGATCCACGCCATGAGCAACGAACAGGACATGCGGGTCATGGGCGGGCTCGCCAAGCGATTGCCACTCACCTTCTGGACCTTCCTCACCGGCACCCTGGCCATCACCGGTATCTTCCCGTTGGCCGGATTTTTCAGCAAGGATGAGATCCTCTGGAAGGTTTTCAGCGGTGAACACGGCAGTCCAGTGCTGTGGGGCGTCGGTTTCCTCGTTGCAGGCCTGACCGCGTTTTACATGATGCGGCTGGTGGTGTTGACGTTCGCCGGGAAGAACCGCGCCTCCGAGGAGGTGCGCCATCACATCCACGAATCGCCGGCCACCATGACCGCCCCGCTGGTGGTGCTGGCCGTGCTCTCGGTGATCGGTGGCTGGATCGGCTGGCCCCATTTCCTGGGGGGCAGCAACCGGTTCGAGCAGTGGCTGGAGCCGGTCTTCCTCGGCCCGGGGAACCTCGCTCATGTGGAGCTTGTGCTTCAGCCTGGGCACCATGCCGCCGACGGCGCGCACCTGGTGGAGTCAGGCCACAGCGCCACCGAAGCGGCGGCGCACCAGACCCACGAGACCGTTGCCGCGGCAGCGGAACACGCCGCCCACAACCCGAGCACCGAGTGGCTTCTGATGCTGCTCTCGGTGGGGATCGCCATATTAGGGCTTTCCCTGGGGTACTGGATCTACCACAAACGGGCCGACCTGGCCGAGGGGTGGCGACGACTGGCCGGAGGTGGACCCCATCGACTCCTGGCCAACAAGTACTACGTGGACGAGCTTTACGAGAATAGTTTAATCAAGCCGGCTTACCTGTTGTCGCGTAAGGTTTTGTGGCGATGGATCGATGCCGGACTGATCGATGGACTCCTGGTCAACGGTTCGGCCATCTTCGTGGCCATCACCGGGTCGATCCTGCGACTCTTCCAGAATGGAATGTTGCGGTTCTATGCCTACGTGTTCGCCCTGGGAGTAGCGGCATTTTTCCTTTTCCTCTCCCTTTCGAGCTAGGAGGGCAGGCAGTTGTCGTTCATCACGGACCACATTTTATCATGGGTCACTTTCGTGCCGGTGGGTGGGGGAATACTCATCGCCTTGCTGGCACGCCGGGCCGCGGTGGCGCGAATCACGGCGCTGGTGGTAACGCTGGTGGATTTCGTGCTCTCGTTGCACCTGTATTTCCACTTCGATCTCGCCAGCGGTGAAGATCAGTTCGTGGAGCAGGCCGCCTGTCTGTTCGACGGAAGGGTACAGTACCACCTCGGCATGGATGGCATCTCCCTGGTCCTCGTGATGTTGACCACGTTCCTCGGCCCCCTCGTGGTGCTGAGCACCTGGCGAGCCGTCACCGAACGGGTGTCGGAGTTCATGGCCTTTCTGCTCTTGTTGCAAACCGCCATGATCGGCACCTTCTTCGCCCGGGACATGCTCCTGTTCTACATCTTCTGGGAGGCGATGCTCATTCCGATGTACTTCCTCATCGGGATCTGGGGCGGCCAGCGACGGATCTACGCCACGGTGAAGTTTTTCATCTTTACCATGGTCGGCAGCGTCTTCATGCTGGTGGGTATTCTCTATTGCTACTTCAAGGCCGGGAGCATGGACCTGGCGGCCTTCATGCAGCTGCAGCTCTCGCCCACGGAGCAGACGTGGCTGTTCGCCGCCTTCATCCTGGCCTTTGCCATCAAGGTGCCGCTGTTCCCGTTCCACACCTGGCTGCCGGACGCCCATGTGGAGGCACCCACGGCGGGATCGGTCATCCTGGCCGGCATCCTGCTGAAGATGGGTACCTACGGCATGCTCCGGTTCGCCATGCCGCTGTTCCCGGCGGCCATTCCGGTCTTTGCCCCCTGGCTCGGCGCCTTGGCGGTCATCGGCATCATCTACGGCGCTCTGGTGGCCATGGTACAACCGGATGTGAAAAAGCTGGTGGCCTACTCCAGCGTCAGTCACCTCGGTTTCGTGGTGCTCGGGCTGTTCAGCCTGACGCCGGCAGGCGTGGCGGGCGGCATGTTCCAGATGCTGGCGCACGGGCTGAGCACCGGCGCCCTCTTCCTCCTCGTGGGGGTCATCTACGAGCGACGCCACACCCGCGAGATTGCGGAGTTCGGTGGTCTGGCCCACGAGATGCCGCTGTACGCCTCGGCCTTCATGCTGGTCACCCTGGCGAGCATCGGCCTGCCGGGGTTGTGTGGTTTCGTGGGGGAGTTCCTGATCCTGTTCGGATCGTTCACCAGTGCCACCATGCCGCATACGAGATTGCTGACCGTCCTGGCGGCCAGCGGTGTGGTGCTGGGCGCCATCTACATGCTCTGGATGTATCAGCGAGTATTCCTGGGGCCATCGCGGAACGAGAAGAATCTTGGTCTGCCGGATCTGTCCCTGCGTGAGGTGGTGGTCTTGCTGCCCATCGCCATTTTCATCATCTGGCTCGGGATCAAGCCGGGGCTGGTGCTCGATAGGTTGGAACCGTCCATCGAACGGCTGCTGACGCCTTTGACCGAACAGGTGGATCGCTATTCTCACGCCCGGGCGACCACGCTGAGTATGCTCCCCATCCATCTGGCCTCCGAACCCGAGACAGTCGCGGAGAGTGAACGATGAACGATGCGAGTTTACCTCAGGATCTGAATCTCTCCAGCCAGCTCGGCATGATGCTGCCGTATCTGATCCTCGCGGGGGGTGGGCTGCTGGTCATGCTGGTTGACTCCTTCGTGAAGACCCTGCGCAAGGATCACCTCTACATGCTGACCGTGTTGTTGCTGCTGGGGGCGGTCCTCGCGCAGCTGTTCCCGCCGTCCGGACAGGTCAGCGGATCGCTGCTCGGCGGCATGCTTCAGTACGAGCTCTACACCCGGTTCTTCGGTTACCTGTTCCTCGGGATCGCCCTGCTCACCGCCACCTTCGCCACCAGCGCCTTCGATCGTGACAGCCGGTATCGCAGCGAGTTCTACCCGCTGTTGCTGTTCGCCATCCTCGGCATGATGGTGCTGGCGGCCGCCACCGACCTGATGTCGCTTTTCCTCGGTCTGGAGACCATGAGTCTCGCCACCTACATCCTGGTGGCCGGACGCAAGGGGCAGCGGCGGAG
This sequence comes from bacterium, assembly GCA_043823125.1. Taxonomy (GTDB): domain Bacteria; phylum Krumholzibacteriota; class Krumholzibacteriia; order LZORAL124-64-63; family LZORAL124-64-63; genus JBDRBC01. The sequence goes on from JBDRBC010000440.1 coordinate 18,866, forward strand.
CGGCGAGGCCGGGTTCAAGTACTTGATCCTCGGCGGGTTCTCGTCGGCCTTCCTGCTCTTCGGCTTGGCGCTGATCTACGGCTACGCCGGCACCACTTCCTTCGCCGGGATCCGGGAGGCCCTCGGGGCACCAACCAGCACGCCGCTTTTCCTGGACATCGGCACCGGTCTGCTGCTCATCGGTCTCGGTTTCAAGGTCGCCATGGTCCCGTTCCACATGTGGACCCCGGACGTCTACGACGGCGCTCCGGCCTACGTCACCGGTTTCATGGCCACCGGCATCAAGGCCGCGGCCTTCGCAGCCTTAATCCGAATCTCCTGGCTGCTCTTACCGAACCTCTCGGATCTCTGGTTCCCGATCCTGATGGTGCTGGCCGTCTTGACCATGACGGCCGGTAACCTCATCGCTCTGGCCCAGAGTAATATCAAGCGGATGCTGGCCTATTCGAGCATCGCCCATGCCGGCTACCTGCTCCTGGGGCTCCTGGCGATCCTGGCCACCGGTCGGGGAGGGGCCGCCTCGGTACGCCCCGATGATGTGGCGGGTGCCGCCGGCAGCGGGATGTTGTTTTACCTTATGGGCTACAGTCTCATGAATCTGGGCGCCTTCGGGGTCATCAGTCTGCTGGGATCGAAACAAAACGATGCCGACAGCATCTCCGGGTACGCCGGCCTCTCGCGGCGACAGCCGCTCATCGCGGCCGGAATGGCCGTGTTCCTGTTCTCGCTGGCGGGCATACCGCCCACGGTCGGTTTCATGGGGAAGTTCTACATCTTCGAGGCGGTGGTGCGCGCGAACCTGTTACCGCTGGCCATCTGGGGCGTCATCAACTCATTACTTTCCGTGTATTATTACTTGCGTGTCATCGTGGTCATGTACATGAAACCAGCCGAAGACACGGCCTACGACGGACGGAGCTGGGAGTCGGCCTTCGCGGTTTCCATCCTCGCCTTCCTGGTGCTGTTCCTCGGCGTGATGCCGAACGCCCTGCACCATCTCTCGCAGCTGACCTTCCGCTTGATGACCATGTAACCCGCTGCCAGTTCCGAAAACAGCGGGTTACCGGTATCCTCGGTGTCGCGAAATCACGATTTGCGCGGCCGATTCCGGAAGGCCGGAAGGCCGGTGATGTCCGCGCCGACGATGAGCGTGTGGATATCGTGCGTTCCCTCATACGTCTTCACCGATTCCAGATTGGACATGTGACGCCCGAGGGGAAATTCGTAGGTGATGCCGGCGGCGCCGAGCACCTCGCGGGCGGTACGGGCACAGTCCAGGGCCATGGCAACGCAGTGACGTTTGGCCAGCGATACCTGGGGAGTCTTGTTGATACCCTGGTCCTTCAACCGTCCGAGCTGGTGAACCAGCCCCTGGGACATGGTGATATCCGTGAGCATGCGCACCAGCTTGCGCTGTACGAGCTGGAAGCCGGCAATGGGCTGATCGAACTGCTCCCGCTGCAAGGAATAGGTGAGGGCGGTGTTGTAACAGTCGGCTGCCGCGCCCACCACACCCCAGGCGATTCCGTAGCGCGCCTCGTTGAGGCAGTTCAGCGGCGCCGTGAGGCCGTAGGCGTCGGGTAGACGGCTGCTCTCGGGAATCCGGACCTCGTCCAGGAAGATCTGTCCGGTGTCGCTGGCCCGGAGGCTGAACTTGCCGTGGATCTGATCCGTGACGAAGCCGGGGGTGTCCTTCTCCACCAGGAAGCCGAGTACCCTCTCCGGGCCGCGGGCCCAGATGACCGAGACATCGGCGATGGTGGCGTTGGTGATCCACATCTTCTCGCCGTTGAGGATCCAGTGATCACCATCGGGAGTGGCGGTGGTCTCCATGGCGCCGGGATCACTGCCGTGACCGGATTCGGTCAGACCGAAGCAGCCGATCTTCCTCCCGGCGGCCAGTTCCGGCAACCACCTCTGCTTCTGTTCCTCGCTGCCGAAGGTGCTGATGGGCCACATGACGAGACTGCCCTGCACCGAGGCGAAACTGCGTAGACCGCTGTCGCCGCGTTCCATCTCCTGGCACATGATGCCGTAGCAGGTGGCCGACAGCCCGGCGCAACCGGGACCGCGAATACTCGGACCGAGCATGCCGAGCTCGCCCATCTCGCCAACGATCTCCAGAGGGAAGGTGCCGGCAGTCCAGTGATCCTTGATCAACGGCATGAAGGTGCGGTCCACGAAGGAGCGCACGGTATCGCGGACCGATCGTTCTTCACTGGTCAAGGCGTCCTCGAAGCCGTAATAATCGAGTCCCGGGTATTTGTTCATGTCGATTCCTGTAGCTCTGACGGCTGTTGGTGTAGCCAGTCCAAACCTGGAGTGAATTCCGTGACGTTGGCGCGGGAATATCAAGTGTCGAAACCTGAAAAATCCTTGTACCGCCCGCCCGGTCCCTGTGAGGCGAACATGCTAACACAAGTGGCCGAAGGCGCAAGCCAAGCACTGCTTGACCAGCAGTGCCAATTCAACTAGTAGATAGGGGGTCTGGCAACCGCGATCTGGCCGAAGGGAGTGATGGTGGACGAGGCAGGGCAACAACCGGACGCGACAACCCCGCAGGAAAGCCGACGGCGGTCCTTTTTACTCTGGGTCAAGGCGTACCTGGCGGCGGCCATCTGGAGTTTCCTGCTGGTGGGCTCAGTCGGTCTGGTGGAGGGAATCAGCCAGTGGATCAGGTTCGATCTGCTGGTGGACCAGCCACCACCGTTTGGCCTGGTGCGGCTCTGGTTGCCTCCTTTCACCCTGTACGGCTGGTTCGGCTTGTTGCTCGGTTTCGCGCTGTTTTTACCGGCCATCGTGTTCCTGCGCAGATGCCGCTGGCCCGCCGGTTGGCCTTCGCCTGGTCGGTCTCGGGCGCCCTGGCCTGTCTGGTGTTGGTGTACGCGAACTATCTGTTGCGTGACCACAACTTGTCGGGGTTGTTTGGCGAGAGCAGCAGCATCTGGGGCTCAGTATTGCTGATGGTGATCTGGGTAGCGGCCTGGTTGCTGGTGTTCTGGCCGGTGCGTCGGCTAGCTGGCTGGCTGGCACGAAGGCACGGCTATACCGTGGTGTTTCCCGTGCTGATCATCATCGTGAGCACCTCGCTCTGGCCGGACTGGCGCGAGGAGGGACGAGTACAGCGCACGGTCGGGATGGCGGAATCGTTGCGAGCGGAACCTGCCGAATCGGCGCCGAACCTGATTCTCGTCACCATCGACACCTGGCGTCACGACTATCTCTCCCGCCACAATCCGCTGGCGCCACCGACCCCCAATCTGGACGGACTCGCCGACGAAGGTCTGCGGTTCAGCACTGCCTGGTCCACGAGTCCCTGGACCTTGCCGAGTCTGGCGTCTCTCATGACCGGGCTGCCACCACGGGTGACGGGAGTTGCCCGGGATATCCCGCTGCCGGATGGCGTGCCGAGGCTGGCCGAGATCGCCTGGCTGCACGGCTACCGCACGGTGGCCTTCGCCACCAATCCGTTCTTGACCGATCACTACGGATTCGGTCGCGGCTTCGAATTCTTCGAACACTCACTGGAGCTGGAGACGGTTCTCCCGGCTAAACGCTCGGTGCTGGCGCGTGAGGCTGCGCGCTGGATGGTCGATCGGATCGAGTCCGATAGTGTCGAGATGGTGATTCCCAAGACCATCACCTGGCTCTGGCAGCACGGCAGGCGGGACACGCCCTTTTTCCTCTGGGTGCATCTCATGAATCCACATTTGCCGTATGAGTGGCGCGAACTCATCGGCGCCGGGCGGCGCTTGCAGAGCAAGTATGGGACCGAGCCGGATCTCGACATCGTGCCGGATTCGGCGTGGTTCGCCGGCCGACAGTACAAGGGGGTCCAGCGGATTCGTGACGGCAGCTTTGTTCCGGACGCAACCGATCGTGAAGCGATCCGGACCCTGTACGCGCGCGAGGTGCAATACACCGATTACTGGCTCGGTCTGCTGTTCTCCGAGTTGCAGCGTCTCGATCTCTGGGACGAATCGCTCCTGGTGGTCGCTGCCGATCACGGTGAGGAGCTGTTCGAACACAACGGCTTCGAACACGGCCATTCGGTTTTTCCCGAGGTGACCCACGTTCCGTTGCTGGTCCGGTTGCCGGGGGCGGAGGCGGCTGGTGAGATCGTGGCCGAACCGGTCAGCCTCGGCAATCTCTTGCCGACCCTCTGCCACCTCCTCGACTGGTCACCACCAACGGGTCTGGCCGACCCCCGGATCTGGCCGAGATTCCTGGCCGACGCCGATTCGAGCGCCAACGAGCCGCTCCGGGACGGCAACACCTTTCAGATCATCGAGAACCTGCTCTACGAACCGCAATGGCGTGGCGTGATGGCCTGGCCGTGGTACCGGACCGAGAATCTGGCGGACAGTAGTGTGCGCTGGTACGATCTCCAGCACGATCCGGGCGCCCTGCAGCCCGTTGAGCCGCCGTCCGCTGCCGAATGGATCACGGCCCGAGCTGATTCCGTCCTGGCGGTCTGGGACGAACAAGGCAGCGCCCTGCGGGGGACTCAGGGCCCGCAACGCGGCGCGGTTCCCGAATCCATCCAGCGGAAACTCCAGTCCCTGGGTTATTGAGATGCGACGCCGCGCGGGAGTCCTGCTCTGCTGGCTGCCGGTGTGTCTGCTGATCGCGGCCGTGATGCGACCGGTTATAACCCAGTGGAGCGAAGTGGTACTCGGACCGTTCGGTGGCATCGACGCGGTCCTGCAGGCCGGCCTTCTGGAGTGGACTGGCCGTCACTGCTGGCAGCCGGCCATCTGGGTCGACATTCCTATTTTTTATCCGGCATCTCAGACCCTGGCCTTCATGGATTCTCTGCTCGGGCAGGCGTTGCTGGTGTTGCCCTGTCGGCTGTTGCCGGGGGCGACACCGGCGGGTCTCTACAATATCGTCTTCCTGGTCTCACTCGTCCTGGCGGCCGGGGGATTCGCACTGCTGTGGCGGCTCGGGGGCGGCGACTGGAGCGGGGGTGGTTTTGGCGCGCTGTGCCTGCTGGGTTCCCCCTACGCCCTCAGTCAACTGGGACATCTCAACCAACTTCCCCCGTGGCCGCTCCTGCTGGGGCTCGCGGCGTTGTGGTTCGCGCTGCGACAGGTCGTGGACAATACCCGGGTGGAGCGGGGAACCGGGCGCGTCACCTGCGCCTGGTGGAGCTGGGGTGGTCTGCTCGTGGTACAGGCCGCCTGGGGCTGGTACGGATTCGCCCAGTTCGTCACCGCTTCAGTTCTACTCCTGGTCTGGGGAGGCTGGCGGGCGTTTGGGAGGCAGCGGATCCGCCGCCTGTTACTCGCCGCCTGCGGCCCCGGACTCCTGGCAGTGGCGGGAGTGATGCTTCTGGCCATTCCGTATCTGCAAGCGTCCCGGCACCACCACGAATTCGAACGCTCGCAAGGTGAGGTGAGGCTTTTCAGCGCCGACCTGAACCACTTCCTCAATGGTGGTGCTTATCGGCTGGACTGGCAGGATATTCGCGGGGAGGGCCAGGTGGGCGCGGCACGGTATGAGCAGAGGCCGCGGCAGGTGCTGTTTCCCGGGTTTCTCGTCTTCGGGGCGGCGATGGCCGGATTTCTGCTCCGGCGGCATCTCCCGGAGGCGCGGCGGCGAGATGGCTGGCTGCTCCTCGGTATCGGCGGCGTCGGATTGATCTTCGCATTCGGGGACTCGGTGGCGATTCCCGGCTCCGGTACCCGGATCTTGTTACCGTTCGGGGTACTGCAAGACCTCGTGCCGCCACTCCGAGCACTGCGCGCGGCGACTCGATTCTACTTCCTCGTCACCATCGCTTTAGCCTGGTGGGCCGCCGTGGGATTCGAGCAACTGATGCGCTCCGGATCGACCCGGATCAGGCGAGTACTGCCCGCCTGCCTGCTCGCCACTGCGGTCCTGGTGGAGTCACTGCCGGCCGGGATGACCGCGGTGCGGTTGCCAGACGTCGACCCGGCCCGGGATCCACTGGTGGACTCGCCGTCGGGGCCCGTCTTGACCCTACCCGCCCCGCCTGACGAATTCGCCGAGGACTTGCGGGAGGTTTCCTGGCTGTTTCGGGTGCTCCACCATGGCCATCCGGTCACTGGTGGCGTATCTGGCTGGGTGCCACACGCGACGCGCGACCTGCGGCAGGTACTGGCGGCTTGCGAAGCCGGCGAGACCGAGCCGGTCCGGCTGCTGGCCGATCTACGGGCTGACGGTATCGAACTGGTGGAACTGGCTCTGGTGCCGGCAGCCGTCAGCGGGGACCTGGTCTATCCGGAGACACTGGGCTCGCCCGATACTCTGGCTGGATCTCAGGATATTAATCAGGACAGCCGTCTGGAGTTCTGGCGCCAAGTCCTGACCCAGGCAGGGTACACGGAGCAACCGTCCGTCCCCGGCCATCTGCTCTATACGTTTCAACAGGAGCGGGAAAGACCGTGACGGTTCGCCCTGATCGAAGTAGCGGAGGAACAACCAGCACGCCGGCAGCCTTGAGATGAAACCCGACGGATGCTACCGGCGGATCGGACTGCTGGTCTGGCTCAGAGGGATTCGACCGATTTGACCTCGGGGATCTGACTCTTGATCCGAGCCTCGATACCATGCTTGAGAGTCATGATGGACATGGGGCAGCTTCCGCAAGCTCCCTTGAGACGCACGGTTACGATGCCATCTTTGAAATCGATGAATTCCACGTCGCCGCCATCCGCTTGCAGAGCCGGGCGAACGGTCTCCAAGATGGCCTTGATTTTCTCTACCATGCCTGTTCCTTTCCTGCAGCGAGGACGGCTATCCTCGTTTGGACGATTGGTGCTCAAAGTACAGATACCTGTTGGGATGTCAAGGGCAAGCTTACGGTTGTTTCGTGTCATTCGGTTCCCTATGATGGTGACGACCGGGTTCTTTGCTGACGGATGATTCATCACCCGATCGCCTGAAAGCCGAGCCGATGGACGTATCCCTGCCCCCGGATCTTCAGCAACTGCGAGAGTGTATTCTGCCCGTGGGGCGGTTTCTGCTGCGGGAGCTGGGCGCCATCGAACAGATCGATTACAAGTCCGCCACCGACATGGTCACCGATATCGACCGCCGGGCCGAGGAGCAGCTCCTGACAGCGCTCACCGCCAGCTATCCCGACGATGGGTTGGTGGCGGAGGAGGGGAGCGACCGGACCGGGATCTCGGGACGAACCTGGCTGGTGGATCCACTGGACGGCACCACCAATTTCGTCCACGGGTATCCGTTCTTTGCCGTCTCGCTCGGTTGTGCCGACCGGGAGCGGCTCTGGCTGGGCGCGGTCTACGCGCCCTATCTCGATGAGCTGTATCTCGCCGCGGCCGATCAGGGGGCGTATCTGGAACGACCCGCCGTCGGTTCTCGGATGCGGTTGCCGCAGCGGCAACCGGTGGCCCTGGACAAGGCACTCCTCGCCACTGGCTTTCCCTATATCCGGGACGAGGTCGTCGCCCGGAACACCGAATACGTGCGACGTTTCTTGCAGGCGCCGTGCCACGGCGTACGTCGCGGCGGCAGCGCCGCCATCGATCTCTGCCACGTGGCGGCGGGTAAACTCGACGGATACTGGGAAATGAAGCTCCGGCCGTGGGACTGCGCCGCCGGCACGTTGCTGGCCCGGGAGGCCGGTGCGGTGGTGACCGATTTCCAGGGCCGGGCCGGACTCCTGTCCGGCGCCAGTGTCGTGGCCGCCGCGCCCGGCTTGCACCAGACGATGCTGGAAATGCTGGCGCTGTCGGGGGAGGAATCGTGAAGGCGAGAACCATACCGGCGTTTCTGGCCCTGGGTGTCTCGCTGGTCTGGGGCGACGTCGTGTTCGGTACCGAAGCGGCAGTGACGGCCGGGGCGGCCTGGCAGTTGTCGGTCCCGGAAGTGGTGCTCTCCGGAGTGGCTTTCGAGCTGGTGGCGGAGGACACCAGCGGTTTTCCTGGTGAGCAGGCGTCCCTGCTGCTCCAGGTCACTGAAGAAGATGGCACGACCCGGGTTCTGGAGCGGTGGGACGCGGCGGTAGTGGCGGGGAAAGCGACCTTCGCCACGGTCCGGCTCCGCAACCCCGGTGGTCAGTGGCGGCTCAGTTTCCAGTCAGCACAATCCGTACAGGACGTGCCGGTGCGACTGCTGCCCGGCTGGGTGTCCCTGTTGCCCCCGCTGTTGGCCATCGGTCTGGCGCTGCTCACGCGACAGGTTTACATCGCCTTGTTGCTCGGTATCTGGTTCGGGGTTACCGGCATATATGGCTGGAATCCGCTCCTGGGGTTTCTGCACCTGGGGGATCGGTTTCTGGTGGAGGCCCTGGCTGATAGATCACACGCTTCCATCCTGATCTTTTCCACCTTGTTGGGCGGCATGGTCGGTATTCTCTCGCACGCCGGCGCCACCGAGGGTGTCGTCCGTCTTCTGGCGCGAAAGGTCCGTGGGCGGCGGGGGGGGCAGCAGATCACGGCCATCATGGGCACGGTCATATTTTTCGACGATTACGCCAACACCTTGCTGGTGGGGAACAGCATGCGGCCGCTGACCGACCGGCTGCTCATTTCGCGGGAGAAGCTCGCCTACCTCGTGGACAGCACGGCGGCGCCCATCGCCACCATCGCGATCATCTCCACCTGGGTCGGTTTCGAGATCGGCTTGATCCAGGAGGCGTTGGCACGGCTCGAGTCGACCGACTCCGCCTACAGCCTGTTCTTACGCTCCATCCCGTACGGTTTCTATCCCATCTTCACCATCCTGTTCGTGTACCTGGTGGCGAGCTTGGGACGGGATTTCGGCCCCATGCACCGGGCCGAGACCCGGGCCGTCACTCGTGGTGAACTGTTGCGTCCGGGCGCCCAGCCGGCGGCGGACACCAACAGTTTCGAAGGCGGAGTCGAGCACGGCACGCCGGCCCATCCAGCCCTGGCCGCCGTGCCGATCCTGCTGGTGATCCTGGTGACGGCGGGAGGTCTCTGGTGGAACGGTCACCAGACCCTGGTGGCGGCGGGGGAGATGACTCCCTCCTTCCGTCAGATCCTCAATGCCGCGGACAGCTTCGCGGTCCTGATGTGGGCATCGCTGAGTGGTGTGCTGGCTGCTGGCATACTCGTCATCGTTTCGCGACGGCTGACGCTGCGGGGGACCGTGGAAGGGTGGCTGGCCGGCGCCAAGGCCATGCTCATCGCCATGGTCATCCTGCTGCTGGCCTGGTCGTTGAGTGCGGTGTGCAGCGTGTTGGGGACGGCGCCGTTCCTGGTGGAATTGTGTCAGCAGGGACTGGCGGCGCGATTCCTGCCTGCGGTCACCTTTGTCCTGGCGGCGGCCGTCAGTTTCGCCACCGGGACCAGCTGGGGGACCATGGCCATCCTCATGCCGCTGGTTTTCCCTCTGGGCGCCATCTTGCCGGTGAACGAGGGGCTGTCAGCCAGTACGGGAATGAATATCCACCTGGCGACGATCAGCGCTGTGCTCGCAGGCGCGGTCTTCGGCGACCACTGCTCGCCCATCTCCGATACCACGATACTCTCCTCGCTGGCCTCGGGTTCGGATCATATGGATCACGTCCGGACCCAGCTGCCCTATGCAGTGGTGGTGGCGGTCGTGGCACTTATCTGCGGGTACATTCCGGCTGGCTTCGGTATGCCACCCGTCTATTCCCTGTTGCTGGGAGCGATCCTGTTGTTTATTCTGCTCCGCTGGTTCGGGCGCAAGGCCGGGAGGTGATCGGGTGCCGTCCTCGAAAAATTCGCCGGGTGCTCCGGTCGAACCGTGTCGGACCTTTTACGGTCCCGATCTCTTCGGCGCGGAGGCGGTGCCGGGCTCCGTCTCGACATTCGTCCACGGCAAACCGGATGAACCGTTCTGGTACTGGGGCAGTGGCGGAACCCTGGAGGTGGCGCTCCGGGATGAAAACGCCGCCGCGCGATGCGGCTGGCGACGAGGGCTGGCGGTAACCCAGGCCACACCGTAGTATTAAGAGACTCGACTCCCCACCTGGAAGGAGAACACGGCATGCGCCGGATGCGGCTTCGCAACGGAATGACCTCTTCCTTATGCCTCCTCCTCGCTCTTGGCCTGCTCCCGTGGCTCGCTTCGTGTGGGGGCTCGCAGATCCAGTTTCGTTATCCTCCCGAGCAGATCTTCTTTTCCAAGCTCGACGGGGAGACCCCCAAGATTTTCGTGGAAATGGTCAACGACTTCCGACCGGCCAAGCAACGGACCGGGGCCGGGAAGGTGCTGGGGATCACATTCCCAGGCGACGATGCCTGGGACCGTCCCTTGCACCTGATCTACCGTGAAGCGCTGGTGCAGGACATGTCGCAGACCCAGCTGGTGGAACTCGTGCCCATGGCGCGGCAGGCGGATTACATTCTCTCCGCGGATATTCTTTCCCTGAGCTGTCGGCTCCAGCGGTCTCCCATCGCGTTTCTGCTTCCCCTGGCGGCGGGTATGGGAGCCGGTATGGCCATAGGTGAAGACTCTTCCGACCGGTTGAAGACCGGCGCCGTCATCGGGGCCGCAGCGTTGATGGCGGTCCCGCTGCCCACCTCCTTCCGCGCCGAGGCAGAAGTCCGACTGGTGTTGCGTGATCCGCAGGGTGAGGTCGTCTGGGAGCGTTCCTGTCTGGGCGAGGTCGACGAGAGCACCTACCTCACCGCCACCGCTCGCAGTGATCAGAAGCTGGTGGACAAGTATCTCACCAAGGCCGTGAAGCGGTGTAACGGCTGCCTGATCGGGCAGCTCCGGCGGGCATTCCTGGCTGCCCTGGTGGAGTCGGAATCCGAGGAGTGATCCGCACGGGTGGATACCGGGTGGGGGCGGGCGTTAATCGAACGCGCCCCCTCAGAGGAGCCGCGCCGCCAGACTGGCCAACTCGCTCCGTTCGCTCTTGGCCAGAGTGATGTGACCGAAGATCTTCTCTGCCTTGAATCGTTCCACGATGTAGGTCAGCCCGTTACTCGAGGCGTCCAGATACGGATTGTCGATCTGGTAGGCGTCCCCGGTCAGGATCACCTTGGTGTCCTCGCCGGCGCGGCTGACCACGGTCTTGATCTCATGTGGCGTCAGGTTCTGGGACTCGTCGATGATGATGTACAGTTTGGGCAAGCTCCGACCACGGATGTAGGTAACGGCTTCCACCTCGATGACCCCGGTGTCGAAGAGGTAGTCCACCTTGTCGGCGCTCTGCTCCAGCTTCGGGTCCACCAGGAATTGTAGATTGTCGTAGATCGGCTCCATCCAGTTGTAAAGTTTATCCTCTTTATCGCCTGGAAGATAACCCAGATCGCGACCGAGCGGCATGATGGGGCGGGACACCATGATCTTGCGGTACTGCTTCTGCTCCGCCACCAGTTGCAGCCCCACCGCCAGGGCGAGCAGGGTCTTGCCGGTACCGGCCTGCCCCAGCATTGTCACCAGCTGGATGTCCGGGCGCAGCAGGAGTTCGAAAGCGAAGTGTTGCTGCAGATTCAGCGGCTGAAGTCCCCAGGGGCGACTCTGGGAGTGCTGCAACGGTTCCACCCGACCCGAGTCCGCGCGGTAAATGCCCAGGGCGGTCTGCTTGGGATTGTCCTCGGCCCGCAGCAGGATTCCTTCGTTGGGCAGCAGCTCCTGGGCCAGGGACAGCGACTCTCCTGCGTAGAAGCTGTCGATTGTCTCCGCGGCCACGTCCAGCTCGCACCAGCCGGTGTAGAGTTCGTCGAAGTTGACCCGGCTGCGTTGATAATCCTCGGCGGCGATGCCGAGGGCGTCGCCTTTGACGCGCGCATTGACATCCTGCGTGACGAAGGTGACATCGGCGCCCATGTCTTGCAGGTAGAGGGCACTGGCCAGGATCCGATTGTCGGGGATCCGGGAGTCCACACTCTCAGGCAAGTATTTCAGGTACGAGTTGACCAGCACGAAGAACTGCCCGCCGTCGGGCAACGGCACACCGGCGCTGAGCGGTCGCTCCTGGCGCAGGGCGTCGATGGCGCGGATGACCTGGCGCGCGTTGCGACCCCGTTCGTCTTTTTCTCGTTTGAACCGGTCGAGCTCTTCCAGGACATCCACCGTGAGGATGAGGTTGTGCCCGTTGAAGGCGTCCAGGGCGGTGGCATCGTGCAGCAGGACATTGGTGTCGAGCAGGTAACAGCGGCCGGGAAGCCGTCGCCAGTCGATGGATTCGCCACGCGAGGCGACTTCGGATGTTGGTCTGCTCATGATTCCTCCCGGTGCAGGTGACGGCGTTTCGGTGAAAACCACACCGATTCGCACCGATGACGGTTTCCAGCAGTTCCGGTTTGTATTAGCATGTCGCTCTCGGGCCGGGAGCGGGGTGGACCCGGGTTCGGCTGACAGCGAAGTCGCTCGGTTCCGGTCACCGGACCAGTCTGGACATGGATTATCGGCAAGGAGGCGCTGATTAATGGGCTGCTGGTATACAGGATCCTCGAACCGGAAATCAATTTACTGCTCCCGGAAACTGGATTATCAAGTTCTCTGGTTCATTTTCGGCGTTCTGCTGCTTCTCTTGACATCGAATCCATCCCACGGCGCCGACCAGGCTGCCGAGGTTGCCGAAAGTGATTCCCTCCTGCGGTGGCCCCTGGACCTGCCTGACCGGTATCTGACTTCCAATTTCATGGAGTACCGGGACGGACGATATCACGCCGGCCTCGATCTGAAAACCAACAGCCAGTGTGGTTACCCGGTTTACGCCGCCGAGGATGGCTGGGTCGGTCGCTTGCGTACCGCGGCCAACGGTTACGGCCGAGCGGTGTATCTGCACGGCAATTCCGGACGGATCTATGTCTATGCGCACCTCGAGCGGTTCGCCGATTCCTTACGTCTGCAGGTGGAGAAGGAACAACGGCAACGCGGCGGGTACCGGGTGGACTTCTCCTTGACCAAGGATCGGATTCCTCTTCAGCGCGGCGACTTGCTCGGCCTTTCCGGTCAGAGCGGCACCCTGGGGCCCCATTTGCATTTCGAGGTTCGCAACTCGCGCCAGGAGCCGCTCAATCCGCACGAACTCGGCTTTTCCATTCCCGATTCCCTGTCACCCCGGATCACCAAGATCCGGGTGCTGCCCGCGGAACCGGATGCCAGAGTCGAGGGTGGCGTGGTGGCGCGCAGCCTGGCAGCCAGTTATGGCCTCACGGGCCAGTTACCACCACTGACGGTACGGGGGGCCATTGCCTTCAGCTGCGCCATCGTCGACTACAGTGACCGGCACCAGCACCGTCTGGAACCGCATCAGATCACGGTTCGGCTGGACGGCCGCGAGGTCTACCGGCTTCGGAACGAGTCCTTTGCCTTCGCGAGTAATGCCCAGATACGGTTGGAGTGGTTGGCCGTGGCTGGTATCCGGGAACACTGGCTTCACCGCCGGCCCGGCATCAGGGTACCGGGCCGTAGCGGCGAAGCGTGGTCATTGCAGCCGGGTGGATTGTTGGCCGGCGAACATCTGGTGGAACTCGAGGTGACGGACTGGAATGGCAACCGGAGTCGGGCAGTCTGGCCGCTCACGGTTCTGGCCGACTCGGTTGCCTGCAGTGATTCGTTTGTTCACCAGGACTCGGCAGCGGCTGGCTGGCAAATAGATCCAGCGCGGATTCGACTCTCGTCGGTGGAACAACCGGTCTGTCTCTGGTTGACACCGTTTCTTTTCTATACAACCGAAGACGATCGTGTCGGTCTGGTGCGGCCAGCGTTGCTGCCGCCGCCCGGTACAGAGCCGCCACCAGCAGCAAGTACCGCCAACCAGGTCGAGGCGGCAGATCCCCAGGCACTGCTGCTGGCCGGCGGCGCCCGGGCGAGGATCTTTTGTCCGTCCGCCGATCCGGTCCTGGCCGAATCGGTGGTCTGGAGCCGGCCCGACAGCCTCGACACGCGGGAGCGAGCGGCTGCAAGCCGCCAGCAGGGGTTGTTACATCTGGTGTCGTGTGGCCGGTATCACAGCGCCGACTGGCCGGCCACAGGCTCACTGGAACAGACTTGCCGCGCCGGCGTGGACAGTCTCCTTTTGTCCGCCGACGTTGGTCTGTACCTGCAGGAGGGGAGTGGCAACTGGGGCTATGTCGGCAAGCCGTCCACGGCGGTGGCCGGTACAGCGCCCGTGTTGATGGCCGACGCCTTGCTGCAGATACGAATCTCCGGTCCCGGCCGGTATGCCGTGTTTCGGGACAGTGCGCCACCACGGCTCGGTGATGGACGCCAGCGGATCGAGGTCGGGCTGCGGAAGCGTGAACCGGTGGCCGGTTGCACCTGGCCGCGCTGGGAGCGTGTCGTCATCCCGATCATCGACAAGGGATCGGGTATCGACGCGGACTCCATTGACGCCGTCTGCGACGACCAGCCGCTCTACCCCGAACCGGATCTGCCGCGGCAACGGCTGCTCGTGGAACTGCCGGATTCGCTCCCGCCCGGCGAGCACCGGCTGGAGATCACGGTCAACGATCGGGCCAATCTTGACGCAACATACTCCGTGCTTTTGATTTGCGGCGATCCAGGCGCAAAGCAGGAACCCAAATCGGACCGCGATCCAGGCGAGGAAGTGGACGAGAATCCGTGAGACTGATATGGTGAGGCAACCACCGGTCCGACACTGATCAAGGATAATCAGATGGTCACCGACAGCTTCGTACATCTACACAATCATTCCGATTACTCCTTGCTCGACGGAGCCATGAAGTGCAAGGCCCTGGCCCAGCGTGCCGCCGAATACGGGATGCCGGCCCTGGCGTTGACAGATCACGGCAATCTGTTCGGGGCGGTCGAATTCTACCAGAAATGTCGCAAGGTGGATGTCAAACCCATTCTTGGAATGGAGGCTTACGTCACCCGGGACCACCGGGATCGTGACTCGGAATTCGCCAAGCGAAACAACCACCTGATCCTGCTGGTCAGTGAGGCGGCAGGGTGGCGAAATCTCATGCGGCTCTCCTCGCTGAGTTTTCTGGACGGGTTCTACTACAAGCCGCGGGTGGACAAGGAGTTGCTGGCGGCTCACAGCGAGGGCTTGATCGCCCTGAGTGCCTGCATGTCCGGCGAGCCCAACTCCCTGCTGGCGCGCGACGACCTGCCGGGCGCCATCCGGGTGGCGGGTGAATATGCCGAGATCTTCGGCAAGCAGAACTACTACCTGGAGATCCAGGATCACGGCATCCCCCAGGAAACACGGATCCGCCAGTTGATGCCGCAGGTGGCGCGTGCTACCGGTCTCGATATCGTCGCCACCAACGACTGTCATTTTCTCGACCGCGAACACCACCAGGCCCACGACATCCTGCTCAGCGTCCAGACCAACCGGCAATACGACGATCCGGGACGGTGGAAGTCGCAAACCGATCAGGTCTACTTCAAGAGTCCGCGCGAGATGTGCGAGCTGTTCCAGGACTGGCCCGATGCGGTGAGTAACACCCTGCGAATAGCCGAGCGGTGCAATTTCGAGCTGGAGCTGGGCAAGTTGTTGCTGCCCGAGTTTCCGCTGCCCGAAGGTTTCGCCAGTGCCGAGAGTTACGTGGAACACCTGGCGCGTCGCGGCCTGGCGGAACGGTTTCCGGCCGTCACGGCGGAGCTGGAGGAGCGGCTGAACTACGAACTCGGCGTGATCCGGGAGATGGGCTACGCCGGCTACTTCCTCATCGTCTGGGATTTCATCGACGCCGCTCGCAAGCGCGACATTCCGGTGGGACCGGGTCGTGGTTCCGCCGCCGGCAGTCTCGTCTGTTACTGCATGCGCATCACCGACATCGATCCCATAGCCAACGGCTTGATCTTCGAACGGTTTCTCAACCCGGACCGGATTTCAATGCCGGACATCGACATCGATTTCTGCTTCGAGAAGCGGCCGGAGATCATTCAGTACGTGGCCGACAAGTACGGTCAAGACAATGTCTCCCAGATCATCACCTTCGGCACCATGGCCGCCCGTGGCGTTCTCAAGGACGTGTCCCGGGTACTCGGCTTCAGCTTCCAGGAGGCCGACCGGATCAGCAAGCTGGTGCCCGAGGAGATCGGTATCACCCTGGACAGGGCCCTCAAGGAAGCGCCCGGGCTGGCGGCGGTGCGCAAGGAATCACCCAAGCACGACATGCTCATCCGCAACGCCTTGATCCTGGAAGGACTCTGCCGGAATCCGGGTATCCACGCCGCTGGCGTGCTCATCACCCCCACGGCGTTGATCAACCACGCGCCATTGCACAAGTCGGCCAAGAACGACATCACGGTACAGTTCGACATGAAGATGTCGGAAAAACTCGGCCTGTTGAAGATGGATTTTCTCGGCCTACGCACCCTGACGGTCATCGACAAGGCGTTGCGACTCATCGCCGAGACCAATGGCGTCACGATGCGGCCGGAGGACATTCCGCTGGACGACCCGGTCACCTTCGAGCTGCTGCAAGCGGGCCGGACGGTGGGCATCTTCCAGCTCGAGAGCGGGGGGATGCAGGAGCTGGTGAGCAAGCTCAAGCCCACCTGCTTCGCGGACATCGTGGCCGTCAACGCCCTTTTCCGGCCCGGTCCACTACGCAAGGGCATGGACGAGGTCTATGTGGAGTGCAAGCACGGTCGGCGGCAGGTGGTCTACCAGCACGCATGCCTGGAACCGATCTTGCGGGAGACCTACGGGGTCATCCTGTATCAGGAGCAGGTCATGCAGATCGCCGGGACCATGGGAAATTTCACCATGGCCGAGGCCGATACCTTGCGCAAGGCCATGGGCAAGAAGAACATGGAAATGATGACCGAGATGCGGTCCAAGTTCATGCTCGGGGCCGCGGAGAACAGCTATCCGGCGCGGAAGGCAGAGAATACCTTCGACGAGATGGCCACCTTCGCGGAGTACGGCTTCAACAAGTCACACAGCGCCAGTTACGCCGTGCTGTCGTTACGCACCGCCTGGCTCAAGGCGCATCATCCGGCAGAGTTCATGGCGGCCACCATGAGCACCGAGATGCGCAAGTCCGATCGGATCACGGTACTCATCGACGAGGTGAAGAACCTGGGACTGCAGCTGGCGCCGCCGGACATCAACGATCCCCGCTCCGAGTTCGCCGTGCGTGACCAGACCATCGTCTTCGGCATGGGGGCAGTGAAAAATGTCGGGGTGAAAGCCATCGAGGAGATCCAGAACGCTCGTCAGGCCGCCGCAGACGATTTCGAGGATCTGTTCGATCTCTGCCAGCGAATCGACATGCAGAAGGTCAATCGCAAGGTGCTGGAGAGTCTCATCCACGCCGGCGCCCTGGACTGTTTACCGGGACACCGGCGGCAACTGATCGACAACCTGGAACGGGCCCTGGCTTTCGGCAACCGCGCGGCTCGCGATCGGCAGCAGGGACAGGCATCGCTGTTCAGCGGTGCCAGCAGCGAGGCCATCAAGCCGGCGTTGTCACCCGCCGAACCGTACGATCCCCTGACGGAGCTGAGTCTGGAGCGCCAGGCGGTCGGGTTCTTCCTGTCGGGACATCCGTTTCACGAGTACCGGGAATTCATCACCGCCTTGCCGGTGGCCGGTACCGCCGACGCCAAACGGCTCGGCGAAGGCACCTGGGTCGAACTGGTCGGTGTCATCACCTCGTATCAGGAGACACGGGACAAGCACAAGCGGCTGTATGCCCGCACGCATTTCGAGGACCGGCTCGGCATGATCGAGGTGATAGTCTACGCGCGTCTGTACGAGGAGGCGGCGGAACTCGTACAGGGCGATTCGATCCTCGTGGTCGGTGGCCGGATCAGGGTTCGTTCTGACGGCAAGCGAGATGTGGTGGCCGAGCGGTTGATCAATGTGGACAGTGCCATGACCGCCTGGACCCAGCAGGTCTTGCTCGACCTGGAGTTAAAGACCGGTGCGGGCGACACCGTATCGGCCTTGCGTGACTTCCTGTCCTGTACCGCGCCAACAACCGAGGAAACCGGTTGTCGAGTACCGCTCCTGGTGCGTACGCAACGGGAGGGCCAGAGCTGGCTGCTACGATCGCGTGACCAGCGATTCGTTTTGAATCTGGACAACTTACGGCGTCTGCGATCCATCGCGGGGGTCACTGCCGTTCGGCTGCAATGCGGGCTGCCGGCACCGGTGCCGCGTCGTCGCCGGCCCAACCACGGCGCCGCAAAACGCGCTGTGCCTTGACAGGGACAGTTCTAAGTGGGTTAATGCTTCATTGCCTGCTGGTTGCGGGCGGAGGAGCCTGGCCGCTGTAGTGAATGTCGCCCCTGCCTGGTGAGCGCATGTTTGGAGTACGCATAGACAATGGAAAGTAGTCGTAAAGGACCCTGGCTCGATTTCGAGAAACCGATCTTGGAGCTGGAGGAGAGGATACATAATCTGCAGGATTCGGCCGCCGTGAGGGGGCTGGATGTGACGGATGAGGTGGATCGGCTCCGCGCCCAGGTGGAAAAGCTGGGGCGGGAAACTTTCGCCAATCTCAAGCCGTGGCAACGGGTCCAGCTCGCTCGCCATCCGCGACGCCCCACCACGCTGGATTATATCCACCATATCTTCGACGATTTCCTGGAACTACACGGCGATCGTAATTTCCGGGACGACCCGGCCATCGTGGGCGGCCTGGCGTACCTGGGGGATCACCGGGTTGTCGTCATGGGACAGCAAAGAGGTCGGGATACCAAGAGCAACATCCGGCGGAACTTCGGCATGGCGCATCCGGAAGGATACCGCAAGGCGCTTCGACTCATGCGTCTGGCCGAGCGCAATGAACGGCCGGTGATCACCTTCATCGATACGTCCGGCGCCTTTCCCGGGATTGGCGCCGAGGAACGGGGACAGGCCGAAGCCATAGCGCGCAATCTCCGTGAAATGTCGAATCTGGCAGTGCCTATTCTGGTCTTTGTCATCGGGGAAGGGGGTTCGGGCGGTGCGCTCGGGATTGGCGTGGGTGATCGTGTCTTCATGCTGGAGAATGCCATCTACAGTGTGATCAGTCCCGAAGGGTGCGCGGCGATCTTGTGGCGTGACCGGGCCAAGGCCGAACTCGCAGCGGCGGCGCTCAAGTTGACGGCCCGTGATGCCCACAACTTGGGCGTCATCGACGATATCCTGCCCGAGCCCGTCGGCGGGGCGCACCGTGACCACGCCGCGACAGCGGTGACCGTGAAACAGACCATCGAAACACACCTCCGGGAGCTGGAAGATAAACCGGTGGCGGAGCTGTTGTCCGAACGTCTGCAGAAATTCCTCGCCATGGGAGTGTTCAATGAGGAGGGACAGAGTTAGGGATGATTATTGAATCCCTCCTGTTGACAAGCGGTATGTTCTGGCGTATTCTGGTTCAGCCAACCTCTGCAAGGATCCGACCGCACGGCTCGCGGGACTTCAATCTCGGAGCCATGCGTTTTTTTTGCGATCCTCTCCCGAAGAAAACCCAACTGCGTTCACGAGCGCAGTGCGCGGCTGCCCGGAACCGGTGTCGGATCTCATGACAGACGTCGTCGCGAGAAATAAGGAGGTCGAGGTGCTCGATCCGAAGTTGCTGGAAATTCTAGCCTGTCCGCAGTGCAAAAAGCCGGTGGTGCCGCTGGCCGATCACTCGGCTCTCGACTGCGAGTCGTGTGGACTCCGCTTCAAGGTGGAGCAGGATATACCGATCATGTTGATCGAGGAAGCCGATTCCATTCCGCGGGAAGGATAACCGCATGTGTCTCTTTACCCACTTTGCCGCCGGCGCTGTCTGTGGGGGATTGACCGGGAATATCTGGCTGGCCATCGGCGGCGGGCTGGTATCGCATGCCGTACTGGATGCCTTTCCACATTACGATTTTCCGGACTGGCGACACGAGATCATCGGAGGTTTGGTAGCCATGGCTATCCTGTTCTTGCTGCCGTTTGCTTCTCTGGCCGCTTTTATCGGCGGTCTGGCGGCCATGGTGCCGGATCTCGAGAATCTGCTCAGAAAACTGGGGCGGTTGGAACGCCGCCGCTTCGTCTTCCCCTCGCATACCGGTCTCATTCCCCATGGCCGGGAATGCAAGCCGCGTAGTCTGGTCTGGCAGGTCGCCCTGACAGCCGTCTGTTTCGGACTGCTCGGTTTCTTAGCTCCGGACGACGCTGCGGCCCAAACCACGGGTCGCGGTGACCTGGATGGTTTCACGAGTCAACTCCCGATTGCGGGGGCTGACACGAGGCCGCTGGAACCGTTGGCTACCTTCGAGTCTCCCGTGATCCGGGTGTTGTCGAGTAATGGCAACCATACCCGGTTGGAGATCCTGTTTCCGGTGACGACACCGGTGGCCAACTGGCAAGCCGTCACGCCGGGCCGGATTCGCTGGTTTCAACCCAGTTTCGCACCGCTGGCGGAGGACGATTCCCATACCGATCCCGCGCCGTGGTTCCGCTGTCAGATCGCCGTGCCGAGTCGAAGTACGCCGAGCTGGCGTGTAGTAAGCCACGCCTGGTGGCGGGAGCCCGACAGCACGGTGGCCGTGGCCGCGCAGGTTTCCGTTTCCGCGCCGGGTGTCTATCGTGATGTGCCGCTATCCACGGTGGTGGTGAAACCACTGGCCCCCGGCAACGGACTGCTCGCCAGCGTGGTTCTGGAACTGCAGCACCCACCACAGGGGGCCTTCGCGGACTGTCTGACCCTGGCCGCCACCAAGGAATCGTTTCCCAGACAATCGGCACATATGCCGACCTCCGTGCTCAATCCGGCAATTTATCGGGACCTGTACCATGGTGAGCGTTCTCGCTGCCGGATCAACCGTCCGGCGGCCAAGGACCTGGAGACGCACCCGTTCACGGCCACCGGCAACTGGATCCGCTTGGATATCGAGCAGACCGGCGTCCATCGACTCACTGGCTACGAGCTGGCACTGCTCGGGGTGCCCAACAGCGCCATCGATCCCGCCAAGTTACGATTGTACAAGGGGGGTGGTCGACCCTTGGACGCCCACCCCGACAGCTTGCAGAGCGACCGCGTGGAATTCAACGAAGTGTCCATCTTGATCCGGGATAGCGATGGCGAGTGGGACGACGACGACAGCCTCCTGTTTTATGCCTATGGATCGGACGCCTGGCTGGACCGAATCGATCCCACGGCGGGGCGGTTGGAACACTTCGAGCACCTTTACGCCCAGTACGGCGTCTACTGGCTCACCTGGGAATTCACCGCGAACCCGAGCCCGTTGCCCGGCGATCCCCGGCGGATTCCGACCCTGGATGCCTACACTGTCCAAGGCGCCAACGTGACCACGTACCAGGAGCGGAAACATTTCGAGGCTGCCAACGCCGAAACCAACGGTCTTTTTGCCGACAACTGGGCCTGGGATACCGCCGTCATCAATACCTGGGAACTGCCGTTTCATATCGACATGGCGGTGCCGGATCGCACGACGCTGTTCTCCATCGATATTCGCTCCGTTTCCCGTCGCAACAACTATTACAGCTACCGGGACAGCGCCGCCGCCTGGCTCAACGACGACAGCGGGAATCAGGTGGCCATCGGGTGGAGTCTGGGGGATCAGGCCGACAGCACCCGGGTGCGGCTGATCGGCACCAGCAATCAACTCCGGGTGGGGCAGAATCGGCTCTACCTCGACAATCGCAATCCGGAGTACGAATACCGCCTGGTCATGCATCCGCCATTGAATCTGGCCCTCGATTGCTTCGACCTCCTGTACTGGGACGAACTCAGCAAGGGACCGGGCGGGCCGCTGGAGTTCGGGCACTGGAAGGAGCAGGTCAGCGAGGCGACCACGCAGTTGAACCTGCAGGTGACCTTGAACTCCGGGACTGCGGTGGAAGTCTGGGAAGTGACCCACAGTGCGGCGCCGCAAAAGCTGAATTACACGCTGGTGGAGTCCCCGCAACGGCTGCTCCGGCTGGGTGTGGTACGGGATCAGACGGAAAGCCGCCATTTCGTCGTTTTCAGCGACAGCGATCTGATGACCCCGGTGTCGAGTCGGTTGATTCCGAATCCCCGGACCCTGGCCTCGACGCTGCCCGCAGCGGATTACGTGGTTGTCTACGATCCGTTGTTCAGCAACGCCGCCACCCGCTTGGCAGGTCTGCGTTCCGCCACCCTGGCGAACAACGGCGGCGTGAATCCCGTGGCCGTGGCGGTGAACGAGGAAGACATTTACAACAACTTCTCGGGCGGTTTGAAGGATCCTTACGCCATCCGCAACTTCCTGCACTGGTATTACGACAAGACCAAGGAATCCGGCACGGGGCATGATCTGCGATTCGTCTGCTTTTTCGGCGATGCGTCTCGCGACTATCGGAATTTCCTGAATCACGATCCCACGAGCCAGTCCTACGATTTCCTGCCGACCATCGTGCGGAACAATTTCCCGGACGACCTGCACGTCAACGGATACATCAACGATCCGTACGCCTCAGACGACGCCCTGGTCTCTTTCGATCCGCCGATTTACGGGTACCGGCTCGATCTACCCGATCTGGCTTGTGGACGACTGACCGCCAACAACAGCGCCGAGGCCGAAGAAGCCGTGGACCACATTGTCGACTATGTGCTGGACCCAGAACCCGGTCTGTGGCGAAATCGCACGGCACTGGTGGCCGACGATCTCGAAGGGCCGTCGCACACGGGGCAGGTGGCGCATACCGAGCATGCGGAATTCATCTCCCGGAATCTGCTGCCGACGACCCTCGATCAGCACAAGGTGTACCTGGTGGAATACGAATCACCACCAGGCGACCAGTACAACAAGCCCGGTGCGCGAGTAGACGCCAAGGCCTTGCTCAACGACGGTCTCTCCATCTTCCATTACATCGGACACGGTTCCGGTAATGTCCTGGCGGATGAGCAGGTCCTGCGGCTCGACGACATCTTCACCCTGAACAACGACCGGCGCCGGGTGCTCTTTCTCGCCTTCAGCTGTGATGTGGGAGTTTTCGACAGTCCGTTCAGCCAGAGTCTGGCCGAAGCGTTCGCCTCGCAGCCCAACGGGGGCGCCATCGGGGCCATCTGCGCTTCGCAGGTGAGCTGGATCGGTCCCAACGATGCGCTCTCCTCCTATTTTTACGAGCGGCTGTATCCGGATGGCGCCGTGGTGGATTCCACCACTGTGGGCGAGGCCCTGCAGGCCGGCAAGGTCGATGTGGGCGAAACCCATTACGGCTATTTCATCGACAACAGTCAGCGCTATCACCTCTTCGGTGATCCTGCGTTGCAGCTGCCTCAACCCCTCAGCAGCCTCGTGTTCGCGGGGGAAAACGTCGATACGCTCCGGGGCGGTTGGCGTGAGCAGGTCGTGGTCAACTTGACCGGTTACGATTTTCCTCTGTCGGGTGAAGTGACCTATCATCTGCAGGTGGAGGACGACCGGCCCACCGGCAGCTGTAGCAACTCCTTCGAGACAGTCAATTACTGGCTGCCGGGAGCCACCGTGTTCCGGGGGAGCGGCCAGGTGCGGCGGCAGTGGTTGAAAGCGCCGTTCAAGGTTCCGGTGCAGCTGAATTACGGAAATCAGGGGCGGATCCGGATCATTGTGGAAGCGCCGGAGGGTAGCTATGCCGGAGCGGTGCTGGTCCCGGTGGTGCAAGCGGATCTCGGTCCGGTCGACGATGTGGCGGGCCCCGAGATCGGCCTGGCCTTCGGCGACGGGCGGTTCCGTGTCCAGCCGGGATCGTCCTTTACCGCCACCATCGACGATACCAGCGGCATCAGCATTCTGGGGACCTTGCCCGGCAACAGCATTCTGGTGGAGTTCGACGAGACTGGTTACATGACCGATGTCTCGTCCATGTTCACCTTCGAACCCGGCAGTTACCAGCTGGGACAGGCCACCGTGTCGCTGCCGCCCGATCTGGATCTGGGCAGCCATCAGGTGGCGTTGTTCGCCAGTGACGTCCTCGGTAACGTCGGTTCCGACACCTTGTCGTTCCTGCTCACCGCCGCTGGCATCACAAACATTGCCGACATGACGGTTTTCCCTAACCCGACTTCTGGACCGTGCCGATTGGTATTCGAGCTGAGTGATCCCATGGATATCACCTGGGATATCTACACACTCGCCGGTCGTCGCATCACTACGGTAAGACAACAGTTTGCCACACCCGGCCCCAAGGTTTTACATTGGGATGGTCGGGACACCTGGGGAGACGATATCGCCAACGGTGTGTATCTTTATGTCCTGCGTGGCGACTGGGAGGGGAGCGAGGGCAGGGCAGTGAAACAGACAGGTCAACTGGTCATCATGAAATAAGTGCGAGGGAGAAGTAGAAGCTCTTCCTGACGTTGTGTGAGCCCGAGGATCCAGGGAGGTATTCGAGAATGAAGAGGTTAATTTTGGTGGCACTGCTGGCGTCGACGGTCCTGTTGGGCGCGAGCAACACCTGCTTGGCGGTTTCCGGAGCTGGAGCCATCAACCTGGTCTTTCCCATCGGCGCCCGGTACGCCGCCATGGGGGAAGCGGGGATCGGTCTGTCGCAGGACGCCACGGCCATCTGGTGGAATCCTGGCGGACTGGCTTTTCTCAGCGACCGCACCGATCACCAGCGTGATCTGCACATCATGCAGTCGAATCTGGCCGCCGGCCTGGCCGACGATATCGCCCTCTACTGGGGTGGGTACGCCGCGCCGTGGGGACCGTCGGGAATTTTCGGCGCGAGCTTGAACTACCTTTCCATGGGCACCCAGGAAGGCACCAACGAGGTCGGCGAGCCGACGGAGACGTTCTCCTCGTACATGTTCGCCATCAGCGCCGTGTATGGCGTCAAGCTGACACCCAACCTGGGCGTCGGTCTCGGGATCAAGTACTTCCGGGATCGGCTGGCGCCGGATGCCGTGCTCCAGGACAATCAGGGTGGCTCGGGCGATTCATTCGGGGTGGACATGGGGGTCCTGTGGAAGATCCCGTCCATGCGAATGAACTTTGCCGCGGCGCTCAGCAACCTCGGTCCCAACATCAAGCACGTGGACGCCGATCAGAGCGACCCCATGCCGCGCAAGATGACTGTCGGCATCGCCTATAGCCTGTTTCACTCCGAGGCGTCTGCCTTGCTGTTTGTCGCCGATTATCTCGTGCCGTTGCTCAACTGGGACACGGGGAATCAGGATTACGGGTTCGGAGCGGAGTTCGACGAGGAAGAGTTCGGTCTCGGGGCCGAATGGTCTTACGTGCAGTCGCTCTTTTTCCGGTTCGGCTACAAGAGCGCGCAGGCCGGTGACATCGAGGACACCACCTGGGGTTTCGGTCTCGACTTGCAGCGCTGGGTCAACCAGGGGATCACTTTCGACTACGCCTCCGTTCCCCAGGCCACGGGACTGGACAGGGTGAACAGGCTGTCCATCGGATTCCGCTTCTAGACCGGGTCTGGTAAAACTCGGGCCGGAGTTTTTCCGGCCCCGGGAAATCGCGACACTCACGGGCTGCCAGCCTTGAACCCCCTGAGAAGGGCCACGCCAATATGAATAAATTGCCACCGCGGAATGGGTCGTTACGACCTTGGTGGTTGCTGTGCTGGCTGGTGTTCTGTCTGGTGAGTCTGGCGCCGCTGCTGGTGGCTACCGCCGTCCCCGCCGAACGGTCACTCAGCAAGATCCCAATCCTGCAGCCTGGTGGACAGGCAGCGGGCAAGAGTGGTGGGGCGAACGTGGTGCCGCGCCAGTGGGCGGAACGGCAGTCGACCGTGCTGCAACGTCGGCTGGAGATCACCCGACTGCTGGGCGAACGTTCGGTCTCACGTAAAAGTCACGAACTACTCCGACAGCGTCGACTCGGGCCGGCCCTGCTGGAGACTGGATCGGCGAACTGGAAAGCGCCGCCGGTGGAGCTGCCGGTTGATACCTTGCGCATCCTGGTGATCCGGATCGGCTTCGAGACTGATCGCAGTGGCGACCTGACCGCCGTCACCACGGATGGCAACTTCCAGCTCGGCGAAGCGGGGGAACTCGATTTCATCGAACCGTCCCCGCACGACCGCAATTTTTTCGAGTCCCATCTCTTCGGCCTCTCCGAGTATTACCGGCTACAGTCCGGGGGGCGCCTGTTCATCGAGGGCGCGGTGCTGCCGAGTGGCCGGAACGACTGCTACAAGCTGTCCGATATGGCTGATTACGGTCCCGGCGCCGGCGGCGGCTGGTTACTTGCCGATCTGGAGCGACTGGTCAAGGACATGATCTCCCTGGCTGATTCCAGTATGACCGCCGATGAGCCCGAATTCAGCATGTCGGATTACGATTTTGACGATCCTTTCTCCTATGTCATCTTCGTTCATGCCGGCAGCGACTGGCAGAGTGACGTGAACGCGAATTCGCCCAACGACATCCCGACCTTTTTCGTCACACTGGGCGATTCGGTCCCGCTGGTCAGCGTGGATCACGAAACTCTCGAGCACGGCTACCTGCGCGAATGTTCGGTGATTCCGGAATCCACCACCCAGGACGGATATTTCGGCAGTATCTCGGCCGCGCTCTATCACGAGTTCGGGCACGCCCTGGGCCTCGTGGATGTCTACAGCACGGCCACCGGTTTTCCCCAGGTCGGTTTCTGGGATCTGATGGATTCCGGCACCAACGCCTCGGCAAACATCGGCTTTCTGCATCCCACCGAGCCGGAGACTTTATTCTATACCGTGACCGGTCTGTTGCCGCCCTCACTCGGCGCCTGGAGCAAGTGGTTTCTGGGCTGGCTCGAGGTGGCTGAACTGCAGAATCGCGACGAGACCTTCAAGCTGCCGGCGGTCCAGGTGCCGCGGAACGATCAGGAGTATCAACGGTACCGGAACGCGGGGTACCCGGACTTCTACATCGGCAATCCTCAGGGCTATATCGCCGGCGCTTCACCCCGGGAGTTCTTTCTCCTCGAGAACCGATGGGTGCCCACCGACGCCACCGAGTTGACGGAACGGACCGGGGTCGGGTACGTCCGGGACGATTCCACGGGGGTGATCCTTTATCTGGGCGGCGACATCGATTCTGAAACCGGGGAGCCGCGCAATCTCGGCATGTACGATTTCTTCCTGCCCACCATTCCCCAGGACAGTGAACTGAATCACACCGGTCTCCTGGTGTGGCATGTGAACATGGATCGCATCGAGGCGAACCTGGCCACCAACACCATCAACTACTGGGAGGACGGCCTGCGCCTCGTGGAACCGGACGGGATGCAGGATATCGGCGTCTACGACGCCTTCACCTTCGGTTTCTTCGGTTCGTATCTCGACCCGTACAACGAGTTGAACGGTGACGCGATCTACGTGGAAGGCGCGCCATCCAGCCGGGCCTACGACCGCTCCTGGACCGGTTTGGAGTTGAGCGATATTCACGGCTACGGGGGAAATCTCCGTCCGGTGATACTGTTCGAGGCATCCATCTCGCCGTTGACCACCGGAACCCCGCTCACCATGGACCCCCTTTCCACCACCGAGGCCGAGGCCATGTCGGGGGTGGCGGGGCCCCGGGCAATGGACGCCAGCTCCCTCACCCCGTTCACTCTGGACAACGGGGGTTCACTGGAATCGGCCATCGTGTTCGCCGACCAACCTGGTTCCAACTGGGGCGGCGACACCTACCAGAGCAAGCTGTTCGTTTTTGCCGCCGACGGATTACCCAGTCTGAACGCCAACCAGCCGGGCTGGCCGTTTGGTGCGGCCTGGCAATTGACGGCGCCGCTGGCCGGGCCACCGGTGGTGCTGAATCATTCCGGGAACGCGGTTCCTACCGGCCAGCAGTCCCTGGTGGTGGGCTGCAGCGACGGCGTCGTGCTTTCCTTCGCCCAGATCGTGGCCGCCGGGCCCAATCTGCAGACGGTCTGGGGGCCGATCACCGTCGGTGCTTCCCTGGCGCACGCCCCGGCGCCGGACGCCGAGGCCTTTCTGCTCTGCACTGTGAATCCCGACTCCCTGGTCTTACTCGCGCCTACCGGCGAGATCCTGGGTGATCCGCTGGTCCTCGCCGACTCGAACAAGGCGCCGGTGACCGGGTACCTCGCACCGCCGTTACCGATATCATTGAACCAGAATGGCGGATCTGCGACCTGGGTCGTCTTCACGCCAACGGGTTGGTTCCTGGTGGAGCGGGAGAACGACGTCTTGCTGGCCGATCCGATCTTCCAGGAATACAGCGCGGGGCCGATCACCACGCTGCGGCGAGCCTTCATCGAATTGTCCAGTGAGAGTGGCCACCTGCTGCTGTTCGGCGACGACGGTATGCAGGAGTGCTGGCTTGTATCAGCTGACGAATCACCGACACCGGTTGTCTGGCCCTACGGCGAGCTGGAAACCGTCATCACCGAACCCGCGGTGGCGGACCTCTCCGGCGACGGTCACAACGATCTCATCGTCGCGACCGCACGCCGAGTGCACGCCTTCCAGGTTGCCGGCCCGGCCTTGACCGGATTCCCGGTCCAGCTCTACGAGCTGTTTCCCCTGGCCGACTCCACTCGTTTCGCAGGGCCCCTGGTGGTCTGTGATGGCAGTGGCGACGGCACCAACGAGATCTATTGCCAGACCGACCGCGGCCATCTGGTCGGGCTCGACGGACGCGGCGTCCGGCTCGAACGCACCCCGCTGCTGTGGGGTGAAGGCGAACGGTTCGGCATGTGTGTCGGCCCCAGCGAATCCGGTCCGGATCGGATCATGTGGCAGCTCGATGCGGGTGGTCGCACCGGGCCGCCGTTCGATCGACAATGGCACAACGGTTTACTGGTGGGGTATGGCTTGCCGGCCAGCGAGTCGACACCAGAGCGTTCTTCCGAATGGCTCGGGGCTGCCGGTGGCGGTTTCCGGCTCGGCGCCGTGGGGCAACCGAGAACAGTGGTCGCCATGTCGCCCTGGCGGCGGGATTCCTACAGCGAGGTGGTCTATTACCCCAACCCGCTCAGCAGCGATCGGATGACCGTGCGCTTCTTCAGTTTCACGGACCAGGCTGCCGAGCTGGCCATCTACAATCTCGAGGGGGAAGTGGTGACCCGGGCCACGATCGCCACTACGGGCAACCAGATCAACGAGTACGAGGTGGAGCTGCCCGGTCTGGCCAGTGGCCTGTACGTCTGCAAACTGGAATACGAGTCCGCGAATGGGATCAAACAGACGATTTCCAGTCTGGCTGTGGAGAAATAACGGGTCGGTTCACGCCGGCCGCCCTGCATATGGTGGAGGTAGATCATGAGACGATCGTACTGGCAGACCTGGTTCGTGCTGTTGGCGCTGTTCTTGCCGAGCCTGGTCTGGGCGCAGGTCGACAGCGCGGCTCAGGAACGGGCGGCCTGGATGCTCGACCGCTCGTTCAGCGATGCCCGCGGGCTGACCTTCCAGGAATTCCAGC
>JBDRBC010000441.1:0-5393 GCA_043823125.1 bacterium
GGTGGAACTCGGCGACTCGCCGGCGGCCGTCGCACTCCGTGAGGTCTGGCAACGAATCCTGAACTGACCAAGAAAACTGTTTGAAACCTGGAGGTAACCCATGCGAATCGCCATCCCCATGGCTGCCGGTAAACTGGCGGCTCACTTCGGACACTGTGAGCAGTTCGCCCTGCTGGATGTCGATCCCGAAGCGAAGACCATCATCAGCACCTCGGCCGTGGACGCCCCCCCCCACGAGCCCGGGCTCCTGCCCGGCTGGCTGTCCGAGCGCGGCGCCAACGTCATCATCGCCGGCGGCATGGGACAGCGCGTCCAGCAACTGTTCGCGGCGCAGGATATCCAGGTGGTGATCGGCGTGTCGGCGGCGACGCCCGAGACCGTGGTCCAGGCCTATCTCGACGGATCGTTGCAATCCGGCCCCAACCTGTGTGATCATTGAGCCATGCGGAATCAACCGGCACACCTTGACGGGTACGGCGCGCTCCGGGAACGTGAACACGCCGACTGCGTGATCTGCAGTCCCCGCAATCAACGTGGACTCGGTCTCGACTTCACCCTCCGCGCGGACGGCAGCGTACGCGCGGAGTTCGCCTGCCGGGAAGAGTACGTCGGCTATCCGGGGCGCCTGCACGGCGGGGTGATCTCGGCAATCCTGGACGGCGCCATGACCAACTGCCTGTTCGCCCACGGCATCGTGGCCTACACGGCGGAGTTGACGGTCCGGTACCGGCACTCGGTCGAGATCGGCACACCGGTCACGGTGACCGCGTGGTTAGAAAAGTCACGCGGTAGTTTGCACATCTTGCGGAGTGAGATCGTCCAGGCGGGCACGATCAGGGTCACCGGGGCGAGTAAATTCCTGGACACCTCACGGGCTGGTCCGGCAAGGTGACGATTCCCATCGCCAGTCAGGAAACGGAGTAGCTATCCACCTGGGGCGGCCTCATGATCGGACCGGATCGGTGGTTATGGATTATTCTCCTCGGCACGACAGTTTGCGGATTTCCTGCCATGAACACTGCTGAATCTACCCAGGCAATATGGCTGCCCGGCTTCGAGCAAGCGGTGGAGGGTGATCCGTTCTCGTATCACTCGCCGAATCCGGACGTCTCCCACTCCCTGCTGGTGCGCCACAACAGCGCACGACCGGCCATCGCCTGGCGGACCGCCGTGGTGCCGGCAGAGCCGGTTACCGAGTTCGTTCACTTCGTCTGGATGTTCGGCCTCGATATCAATCCCGAGCGCCACATCTTCCATCTCCAGGTGAACGGCAGACCGTGTCTCGACTTCGAGAATCCCACCGGCGCCGAGCCGCGGGAATGGCGGGCGGACGGCGAAGACGGCGCCGAGTTGACCTTTCGGACCACCCTCATCGACCGGCACGAGGACAGCATGGGATATGCGGTGCTGCGCCTGCCGCGCACCGTGCTCGAACCTGGCCGGCCGGTGGAACTGCGCATCACCGGTGAGGCAGCGGAGAGCCCGGTCTGGTATATGACCTTTCAGCATCGTGTGACAGAAACGACGACCTGGTTCCAGGAACCGACCGTCAGGAAAACCGACCAGGGACTGAAACAAACCGTCGTGGTGAACCTGGGACATCTCGGCCCGCCGGGATCCGGCGCGCTGTCGGCGCCCGGCCTCGAACCGATGGCTTTCGAGCTGTTCCCCGGCGACCAGCAGGTCCGGCTGGAGCTGCCCGCCGTCACCGAGGCCACCAACCTGCCCCTCGAACTGACCGGCGCAGGTCGCCAGGCCGAACAGCTCGCCATCGAGTTGTTTCCGGTCCGCCCCTGGACCGTGAACCTGGTCACCCACACCCACACCGACATCGGCTACACCCGCCCCCAGTCAGAGATATTGCCCGAGCATCTACGCTTCATCGACGACGCCCTCGACTACTGCGACCAGACCGACCACTACCCGGACGACGCCCGTTTCCGCTGGACCTGCGAGACCGCCTGGGCAGTACGGGAATACCTGCGCCGACGACCGCAATCGCAGATCGAGCGGCTGGTCCGCCGGGTGCGCGAGGGACGCATCGAGGTCACCGGCATGTTCCTGAACATGGCCGAGATCCTGGACGAGAACCTGCTGGCCGTGCAGCTGGAAACACTCCGTGAATTCGCCGACGCCGGCATCCCGGTAACCACCCTCATGCAGAACGACGTCAACGGCCTGGGCTGGAGTCTGGTGGATCACTTCGCCGACGCCGGGGGCAAGTACGTCACCATGGGCGAGCACGGCCACCGGGCGCTGATTCCGTTCGATCAGCCGACAGCCTTCTGGTGGGAATCGCCCGGGGGTAACCGGCTGCTGGCCTACCGGCCGGATCACTACAACACGGGCAACTTCTGGGGCATCCAGACCGGGAACCGGGAGCTGATCACCACCGGCCTGCTGGCGTATCTGCGCGGGTTGGAGGGCAAGGACTACCCGTACGATCGCATCGCCGTGCAGTACTCCGGCTACTTCACCGACAACTCGCCGCCGTCGCTGCTGGCCTGCGATTTCGTTAAGGAGTGGAACGAGCGGTATGAGTGGCCACAACTGCGTTGCGCCACCGCGCGGGAGTTTCCCGCGTATATCGCCGCCGACCACGGCAACGATCTGCAGCACTTTCGCCAGGCCTGGCCGGACTGGTGGACCGACGGCTTCGGATCGTCCCAGCGCGAGACGGCCATCGCGCGGCAGACCCACGCCCACTGCATCGCCGCGTCCGGTCTGCTGGCGCAGGCCGTTTTGCTCGGCGCCGAGCTGCCGGCCAACATACCGCAGGCACTGGAGCGCGCCACCGACGCCCTGCTTTTCTTCGACGAGCACACCTTCGGCGCCGCCGAGAGTATCAGCGATCCGCTGGGACGCAACTCGCTGGAACAGTGGGGTGAGAAGACGACCTACGCCTGGGACGCCCGCCAGCACACGCGGCTCCTGCAAGAAGAGGCACTCGGCTTGCTGGCGCCGCACCTGCCCCGGGCCGACTGCCCGACGGTGACGGTGCTGAACACCCTCGGCTGGACACGCTCCGGACCGACCGTGGCCTACATCGATCACGGGCTCCTGGCTCCCGACCAGCCGGTCATTTTCGTCGATGAGGCCGGCGACGAACTGCCGGCCCAGCCCATGAACAGCCGGCCCGATGGGACCTACTGGCAGCTCTGGGTGCACGACGTGCCGGCATTTGGTTTCCGGACCGTGCGGATCCTGACCGGGGCTGGACGGCCGACGGATCCGCCCGCGGCGATCACGCCCACCCGACTGGAGAACCGGTTCTACACTCTCGAGATCGACCCCGCCACTGGCGGCATCCGCAGCTTGCGGGACAAGGAACTCGATCTCGAACTTGTGGATCCGGACAGCGAGTGGCGCCTCGGCCAGCTCATCCACGAACGCATCCCGAGTCGGCGCGACCTGGAGCTGTTCACCCTGAGTGATGTCACGCGCACGCCCTGGTCGAACATCCGGATCACCCCGGGTGAAAGCGGGCCGCTCTGGCAAAGTGTGATCGTGACGGGGGATTCGGAGGCTGCGACGGCAGGCGGGGTCAGCTGCGAGATCCGGTTGCTCGATACCACCAAGCAGATCGACTTTCTCTTCCGGCTGCACAAAAAAGAAGAGCACGAGCCGGAAGCGGTCTACGTGGCCTTCCCGTTGGCGCCATCGTTCACCGAACACATTTTCGAGGCCCAGGGTGGCGTGGTCCGTCCCGGCCTGGACCAGCTCGAAGGCACCGCCTCTGACTGGTCCACCGTGCAGAGTTTTGCGGCGGTTCGTGGGGCTGCAGGACAGGTGATACTCAGCAGCAACGACCTGCCGCTGTGGCAGATCGGCGGACTCAACCTCGGCAACTTCCAGTACCACGCCGAGCCGGCCAGCTCCCACCTGTTCTCGTGGGTGTGCAACAACTACTGGGTGACGAACTTCAAGGCGAGCCAGCGCGGGGAGCTGAACTGGCAGTATAGCCTCACTTCGCTGGATGATCCGTCCAGCGCGGCGGCGACGCGGTTCGGCTGGAATTGTCGGGTGCCGCTGGTGGCGCGGGTGCAGCAGCCGGTTGCTCCGGAACAGGCACCGGACCAGTCGCTGGAGCCACGCTCCCTGCTGCCGTTCGACCTGCAATCGGCGTTGCTGGTGGCGGCGCGGCCGGACCACGACGGCGCCGGCATCATCCTGCACCTGCGTGAGCTGGAGGGACGGGCGATCACCTTCCCGGAGTCCGCAAACGGCTGGGTCGTGCAGCGGGTGAATGTGCTCGGTGAGCCGCTTGGTGGTAGTGGGTCACCCCGGCTGGCGCCGCTGGAGAGCGGATTGTTCCGAGTTTGTCGAGGAGAGTAGTATTGACCAGCGAGTTTGACAGTTTCTCTGGATAATACCGTAGCGATCCGGAATATTTTATACCGTCAAATTATCTTTTGACGAGAACCACGAGGCGACATGTCGATTCGAAAATCTCCTCTGCTCCTTATCTTCTGGCTCGGCTTGATACATTGCCGGGGTGATTATCCCGCCGCGGCTCAGTCCCAAATCCACTCGGCCGACATCCCGGTCTGGAGCCTTGAATGGTCGGAGATCGCAGCTCTGTGGGACCCCGCCGGAGGAGAAAATTACGAGCCCTTGCCCGACGGCATGGTCACACTCAGTCTCATCGAGCGAGAGACCGGCCAGCTTCTTGTCGGCTCCGTGGAGATCGGGAACGAGGAGGAAAAGAAACTGATCCTGAACATGATCCTGGATGACAGGATCAGGACCAGTCTTACCGGCAAGGATATCATTCTATTCAGCAGTACGCCCGACCACCTCGAACTCCGATTGATCATCACTGCGGCCGCTGAATACCTGTTTCCCGAGCAGCACTCCGTCCCCAACGCATCTCGACTGCCCGATGACGCTATTTTCTCCATATTCGGTAGTCTGACCTTGTCGGATTCCGTACACACCTGGTTGTTCCCACGGCCACTCGACGAACCGATAACTTTCCATCGGCTGAGTGCATCGGGTTCGGAGCAGGTGCAGGGTTTTCAGGCTTTTGTCGATTTCACGGTCGAGAACCGGTTCCTCGATCCGGATTCCCTGATCCTGTATATCGATGTGGATGCCGACGGAGAGGTAGAGCGGACTATAGTCGCTCATCCCTTGACTGCCGAAAAACTGACCGAGGTGGAAGCCGAGGCGAGAGCCAAGGTAGAAGACCACAATCGCGGCCGGTGGCTCGAAGTGATTCAGGATACCGATCGGCACTGGGAATGGCTCAACCCGTTTCCCGCGGGTAACGACCTGCGAGCGGTCTGCGCTGACATGAACGGTGACCTGTTTGCGGTCGACGACGATGGGTTGATCCTCATCCGTCAGGCGGGCATATGGCGTGTCGACGACTCCCTGTCGGGTGAAGCACT
>JBDRBC010000442.1:0-3634 GCA_043823125.1 bacterium
GCTAATTCGGTCCGCCCAGAACCGCTTCGAAGTCCGCGTAGTCCGCCAGATCGATCATCCCGGAACCGTTAAGGTTGCCCGGTTCGCACGGAGCGGCGGCCAGCTCCCCGAAGCACATCTGAAAGCTGGCGAAGTCGTCCAGGTCGACGTCACCATCGGGCTCGAAATCACCGTCGCCGTAGAGGATACAACTCTCCGTGCTTTCCTTGCACCAGTGCGTGCCGGGGCAGGGGTCGGTGCCAGCCTGGCAGTCACCATAGGCATCGCACGTCTCCGCGCCGTCGCAGAACACCGTGTTGTCACACGCGGGGTCCGAGGTGCACTCACAAGCGGGACAAGGACCGCCGCAGTCGATCCGGTCCTCGCCCTGGTTCAGTTCGCCGTCGTCACACGTGGGCCCGCTCTCGCAGACCAGGGAGCTGGCCACGAAGGCATCCAGCCCACCTTCCACCACGTCACCGGGGGACAGATCGCTTACCGAGAAGCGAATCCGCACCGTCGCCGAAGCCGTCACCTCCGTACCGACCTCGATCGTGTCCGTCCGCCAGGCCCCCAACGCGGTCGTGTAGGTACGCACCGTGGCCCAGTTATCGCCCGCAACATTCGTAGCGACCTCGACCTCCATCGAATCCTCCGCCCCCAGCGGACCGGTGGGAATGTCGTTGAGCCAGTAAGCGTACGAAATCGTGCCGCCATCGCTCATGTCCAACACCGGGGAGGTGACGGTGGTGGTTCCGTCATCCACGTCCGAATTGGTGTCGCCCGGATCATTCTCGGTCAGATAGCACTGGCCCGACCCGTCGTAGTCAGCCGGCGGATCGCCACGGTCGTTGTTCAGCGGAATGCCGCGTTCCCAGGTCCCCTCCACCAGCCCGATGCTGTCGGTGACGGTCCAGCCCTGGTCGGTTTCGAAGTCGTCGTCGAGCACCGTGGTGAGCGTTCCCACCAGGGCGCTGTACACGGTGGTTGGAGCATCAACTGGTGAGTAGACCGTAGAACTCCCGTCGCCCTCGGCGCTGAAGTAGAACTCGGGCAGATCGCTGCAACTCGCCGAGGGAAGGGTCGCCTGATACAGCTCGCCCCCCAGCGAGGTGAGCGTCGCAGTCTGGTAGCTGCCGCCGTCATAGCGGTAGTACAGGGTCCCCGATCCGGGGACATACGTCTCGTCCCCATTCTCGATCCTGACGGTGATGTCCGTCGGCACACCGGGGGCGACCGTCTCCGGCAGGCCGTCCGGGAAACTCAGCGTCAGAGCACCAGTCCCACATGCCGGGCCGTTAATAACCAGACTGAAGCTGCCCACCGAGCCCTGCCAACCGGTGACGCGGATCAGGTAAGTCTGATGGGCAAAGACGCCAATCGTCACCGTGGATGGTCCGCCACCCGTACCACAGCCGTCATCATCGCAGCCCAACTCGTTTCCAGTGCCGCCCGGACATCCCGAGTGCACCGACAGCACCGAATCGTAGCTCGTGCCCGTGCAGAGGGAGAACGTCGCCGTACCATCCGAATCGGGTGTGTAGCTGTACCACATGTCGGGAGTGCTGTTGCTGTCCCCGCAGCTTGCCGATCCGTCATTGGTCATGCCCACGGTCGTATCGCTGTAGTACATGCCCGGGCAGGCCACCGTTGCGCTGGTGCACTCGTCCGGAATGCCGATGGCCAGATCGACGTCCCGCGTGGTGTCGCCGACGTGATCGGTGGTGTTCACGAAGCTCACCGCCTCGCTATACCGCCCCTGGGCCAGCGCATCGGCGGCAGAGTTGATCGACACCGTGACCTGGGCCGTGTTGCCGACGTTAGGCAAGGAGCCGGTCCCGTTGGTGATGGTCAACCACGCCGCCGCAGTCGTGACCTGGTAATCGATCGAACCCGGCCCCAGGTTTTCAACGGTGTAGATCTTGCTGCCGGGAGTGAACGGCCCGCCGACCTCGCCGGCGGAGGCGAAGTCCGCCGTCGGGCTGACGCTCAGGCCGATGGCCATCTCCGGACAGTCGATACCATGATCCTCGAAGCCAGCGCATATTTCCGCCCGATGTGGCGTGCCGTTTCCGATGTTGGCGTCATCGTCATCCAGGGTCAGGAAGTCAATGGCGATCTGGGGGTCGATGCCCGTGCCGGTGTGCACCAGAATCGAGTTGATCACGATGTTGGACAGAATCTCGAGGTAATCGACCGGTTCGGTGACGATCAGCTCGTTGCGGATGCTCCAGACGCACCCGGAGAGCAGTTGCCCGCAGTCGTGGATTTCGCTGCCACAGGTGGAGCAGCCGGAGACGAGGTACTGACAGTTGTTGTCGGCGGTGCGGAGACCCGAGTTACAGTCGCCGGAGAACCCGTACCCCAAGTTGGGATCGTCCACCGGCAACATGCTGAAGCAGTCGGCCATGCCTTCGCCGTACTCGCCCTGCCCGCTACCGGTGAAGTCGATGCAATGGTGGCCGTACTCGTGGTTCAGCACGCTCTGCCACGCGGTATTCGGGCATCCCCCTCCCGGCTGACAGAAGTTGATGGATCCATCATAGCTGTCCGACCAGGCGTTGCACGGGCAGTAGACGTCGGTGCGGTTCACGACCGTGGGGACCCCGGTTTCCGTCGCGACGCCGGGGAAGGACGGGTTTTGCACGAGCACCCAGTCGCGACACTGGTTGCCGGAGACGTAGATGTTGACCTGGGCCAGCACCAGATCGTCGGTGTTGGGCTCATTGTGGGTGAAGTCGGCCGGTCCCGGCGGAGTAACGCTCTGGGACAAGGTTTCTTCGGCGCCCGCGCGGTTCTCCACGGCGAAGTAAAGGCCGTCCACGTACGAGCGGACGTTGACCGAAGAGGTTCCGGCGTTGGGTATGGTGAAGTTGCCGTCTCCGTCGGCATAGACGCTGCTGCCGCCTTCGATGTCCACCCTGGCCCACGGGTAGGGGAAGAGGATCTCGTCCGTACAGATGTTGGCCTTGGCACCGGGGGTCGCCATGGCGTCGATGCTGCCGGTCACGTCGATGAAGTGGATCAGGGTCTCCTGGTGGAGGATCTCCCCCGTTGAAGCGTCGCACACATAGCGCCAGGCTTCGTATCCCTGGTCGGTTTGCGTGTTCTGGGCGGTGAAGGTGATCGCCAACCTTGGTTCAGCGACGGCGTCCTCCACACCGGCCCAGATCACCGTTTCCGGCTCGGAGAAGACCTCCATGCCCGTGTTGGCCTGAGCCGCCGCGGCCCCCCGAACGACCGTCGCCTCGGTCGCGAAGTCGCCGAGATCACGCAGGGTGGAGACCGCGAGCACCACCGGATGGTCCGCCTGGTTTGCGACCAGCACCCGTAGCTCCGACCGGAACACGGGGATGCCGTCCTTGTGCTGGGAGTAATAGACCAAAGTGAACTTGTGTTCTCCGGTCTCGTGGTCGTACATCACCGGCTGGGTGTATACTCCTTCGTCCAACCAGTATCCGGCAACCAAGTCCGCCCCCTTCACGCCGAACACCTGGACGTGCCGTTCCACAAACTGATCGGCGGCTTCCGTGGCGGTGGCGCCCTGGACGATCGCCCGTCCGTACAGGCGGGTCACCCGCTCCCCGGTCCAATTGGCTTGCATGCCCGGATGGGCCTTCTGCAACTGCTGCAGGGCCGCCTTCTGGCTGAGGGT
>JBDRBC010000443.1:0-11870 GCA_043823125.1 bacterium
CAGGTTCTGCCACTGGCAGTACCAGTCGCTCGTGCCGATGAAGGCGGGCCCGATCTCGGTGTCGTTGAGCACCGTACCGGAACCGCGATCGGCATAGAACCGTCCGAGGATGTTGGCGGCGGCGGCGTTGTCCCCTTTCAGGTATCCAACCATGGAGTGACGGGTAGAGGGATCGCACGGGAGGTGCTTCTCCAGGTCGGTGCCGACCTCGGCAGTATGATAATCCTGACGCCGCAGGGCGAGGGAACGCTTGCCGCCCAGGAACTCGCTCTCGTCCAGCCACTCGTCGCTGGTGTTGTTGTCCCAGAGGGTGGCGCCTTCGGCCTCGAAACCGCCGTGCCAGAGAATCTCCGCTCCCCAGCAGATGTCATGGCTGGTCAAGCCATCGCCGCGCACCTTGACGATCCGCGCCAGACACCCCGGCTCGTCCAGCGGCAACGGTTCACTGACGGCGTAGCCACCCTCCACACGCAGGCTCACTGTCCGGACGTACGATTCGAGCTGTGCGGCGGGTGCGGTAGTAACGGGGTACAGCCGCGCCGCCACGGCATCCGGATTTTCCGGATCCACCGCCACCACCACATCCATGGGCCGGGAATACTCGGCGATACGGTCGAGGATCGCCCGACCGAGCTGACCTGTGGCGGGCTGGGTGACGAAGTCGTCGATCCAGGCCGGCACGATCCGGTAACCGCTGATGCCGCCGGTGTCGATCTCGAGGGTGAGCACCAGGGTCGGGAAGGTCTCGATGTAACTCAGATCCATGATGAAGTTGCCCAGGCTGTGGGCGATGAGCTTGCCGTCGTACGCCTCGAACCCCTGCAACACATGGGGGTGGTGATTGACCACGATGTCGGCGCCGAGGTCGATGGCCAGCCGGCGCAGCGCCCGCTGGTCCAGGGTCGGCTCGTTGTTGAAGCACACCTCGACCGGGTGCAGGGGACCGCCCGCCTTGCCACCATCCTGACCATCCTTCTGACCACTGTCGTCCGGCGGCGGCTCCGGTTCGTACTCCACCCCGCTGTGCAGCGACAGGATCATCACGTCCGCCTGATCGCGGGTGGCCGTGAGCGCCTTTTCCAGGTTCTTGGGGATAAGATAAGCGAAACCGTACTTGTTGGCGCCGGCGTCGGGAAACGGCTGGTGATTCCACTCCCTTTCAGTGAAATTGCACTGACTCAGAAATGCCAGACGGATGCCGCGTTCGGTCCAGTAACATGGTCGCAAGGCGGCAGTGTCGTCCAGACCGGTGCCCGAGTGGAGAATCGAATTGGCGTCGAGCACGGCTGCGGTCTGCAGCATGCCCTCGAGGCCGAAGTCCAGGGCGTGATTGTTGGCCAGATTGGCGATGTCGATGCCGCCGGACACGATGCCGGCGATGTTCTCCGGCCGGCTGCGGAAGGTGTAGAACTTGGTGGGGTGCGGCGTGCCCTGGTCCGTGTACGGACACTCCAGGTTCACCACGCTCACGTCGGCCGCATCCCCGAGGATGGGTCTGGTCGGGGCGAAGATGTACTCCACGCCGTAGGTGTCGATGATACCGCCATACGCCTCGTAATTGCGGGCGGTCATGACGTCGCCCACCAGGTTCACCGTCACCGGCAGCTGGTTCGG
Source organism: bacterium (assembly GCA_043823125.1). Classification (GTDB taxonomy): domain Bacteria; phylum Krumholzibacteriota; class Krumholzibacteriia; order LZORAL124-64-63; family LZORAL124-64-63; genus JBDRBC01. The sequence continues at coordinate 1,615 of JBDRBC010000443.1, forward strand.
GCCGGGATCGATCCCCACCTGACATGTATCCACCCCCACCAGCCCGTCCGGATCCATGGCCACGAACGACACCGTGTAGGTGTAGCTGGCCGTCACCAGGAACGAGTGGGTCGGGTTCTGCAGATCGCTGAACACGCTGTCGCCGAAGTCCCAGTGGAACTGGTGACTGCCGGAATCCGGATCGAAGACGTCACCGTAGAACTGGATGTCGGCCCGGTAGAGATCGGTGGCCACCTTCTCGAGTGACTGCACGGTGTAACTGGCCGAGACCGTGGGCGGCACCGGCAGGTCCGCGGTCACATCGACGATGGCATCGAAGACGGTCGCCACATCCTGGTTGGCGTCGTCGTCGTTGACGTAGAACAGCCGATCGAGGTCGGGATAATAGCCGTGGGTGGCGTACCAGTCCTCGCCGATGGGCAGCAGATAGCCGTACCAGTCGTACAGCGGAAAGGCGCCCTGGTACACGGTCCACCACTTGGACGTGTCCGGCAGCTCGCTGCCGGCAAAGATGTAGAACAGCTCGTTGATTCCATCACCCACGCCGAAGGCGCTCATCTCGCCTCGATTGTCCACCTTGGCCGCCACCTGCCAGACGGTGGCCGCGGTAACGGTCCGGTGAGCGATGGTCTGGATTTTCCAGCAGTTGCCGTAGATCCGCAGCGCGTAGGTACCCGCGAAGGGATCGGTGGTGGTCACCTCCCAGTCATCCGGCTCCTGGTTCTGGTTGGGATAGCCGTCGAGGGTCACGCTACCGGACTCGAAATCCTCGATGACTATTCCCCTGGTTGCAGCGCCAGCGAACCCGGGGCTGCAGGATAGAATCGCCAGACCAAGCAAGAGCACGGTTCCGGGCAGCACCAGCGGACGCATGGTCACTCCAGTCTGGAAAAACGGATCCGGATCGGTGGGGGGCCATAATGATACCACACGTATCCGTTGGAATCATCCTGACTTCGCGACAGGTCCTGATACCGTGGTGATGAATACCTGATGAGTCGGCGGTGCGCCTTGACTGCTGCCGATGCATTGCCTATTTCCTCCCATCCCCCGGCGCAGAGGGTCCAGCCGGACGAACCGGTCTGGCTGGAGCAGGACGACATGCCCAACCCGTTCAATCCCCTCACCCGTATCGACTTCGAACTGCCCGCCGCCGGGTCGGTCGACCTGGCCATCTTCGATGCCGCCGGTCGTCGCGTGGTCAGTCTGGTGAACGGTTCGTTACCGGCCGGTCCCCATCGGGCTATCTGGATCGGCCAGAACGACCAGGGCCGAGCCATGGCCAGTGGAGTGTATTATTACCGGCTCCAGGGAGATCAGGCCCGGCTGAGCAGGCGGATGACATTGCTGAGATAGTGCCGCAGTAAGGTTGTGCCGATCAGAGAATCTTCGCCAGCATTCCCGCCAACCGGCGGTACTGCCCAAGCGAGTTGTGCGCCTGCGCGGCGATGCGCACGACCCGCCGCGGCCAGGCCGGCCAGTAGATGACCGGCGTGATGATCCCGTACTCCTCCTCCAGTACCTCCTGTAACCCGTCGTGATCGCTGACGGGCGGCGTCGTGCCCGCGGTTGGATCCACCTCGGCGCTGGGCAGCGGCAGCGTGGCCAGGCTGCCGATCATCTCGTCGAGGCACGGCGGCGGGATGTGGAGCGTCTCGCACAGCAGTTGTCGCGCCGCCAGGACGAGGGCGCGGTTACGGGCCATGAGTTCCGGCAACCCCCCAGGTAACAGTGACCCCAGGAACTGCATGGCAGCGGGGACCACGAGATAGGCCGTGGGATCGTCCGTCCCCATCCAGCCGAACTCGAGCTGGTAACGCGACCGATCGGTACGACGGGAATTGGCGCCGTGACTGATGATGGGCGGACGGATCTGATCCTGGCGATCGCGCCGCACGTGCAGGATCGCCGCGCCCTTGGGCGCGCACAACCACTTGTGGCAGTTGCCGGTGTAGTACGCCGCGCCCAGCTTGCGCAGATCCAGCGGCACCATGCCCGGGCCGTGAGCGCCGTCCACCAGCAGATCGATGCCACGTTCGACGAGGGCCTCGTTCACCTCGGCCACCGGCAGCACGAGGCCGGTCTGGCTGGTGATGTGATCGAGCAGCACCAGCTTGGTGTTCCCGGTCACCCGATCAAGAATGGCCTCGACCACCCGTGCCGGCGATTCCAGCGGGAACGGTATAGTCGCCACGACCACGCGAGCGCCGTCCCGGGCGGCCACGAAGTCGAGCACGTTACGAGACGCATTGTATTCGTGGTCGGTGACCACCAGCTCGTCGCCCGGTGCGAACCGGAGCGACTGCAGCACGGCGTTGACGCCGGTGGTGGCGTTGGGCACGAAGACCAGATCCTCGCTGTCGGCGCCGACGAAGTCCGCCACGGCGGCCCGGGCGGCGTCCAGCCGCGCCTCGTACTGCCGGGCCAGGAACCGTACCGGCTGGCTCTCCAGCTCGGCCCGCAGTCGGGCCTGCTCGGCCAGGATCGGCGCGGGACAGGCGCCGAAGGAACCGTGATTGAGAAAGGTCACCTCGGGATCGAGGATCCAGTAGCGGGACCAGTCGTTCTCCAGATCCCAGCCGGTTTCGTCGCCAAACTGCATGGGTTTCCTTTCGGTCGTGAGAGCCGGACCCGACCATCATACGGCGTGGTCACGATGACTGCCAGCGACAAACAACAGCGGCGATCGATGACCTGATTGGCCATCTCTCGTATCCAGTCTTCGTTTCGATTCGCACGATATGATATAATTATCACTGATCAATACCGTGTTTTGACCGACCTCGCTCAACAGCGAGGTCTATTGGTAGCAATCGCATGGATCACTCAGCATCGGGGGAAAGTGATGACGAGATCGTGGCAAGTATCGGCGGGTTTTTTCCTTCTGTACGCTCTGACCTGCTTCTTCCCGGCACTCGCTCTGGCCGATCACGCGCTGCTCCGAGGCTACGAGGACGGCAGCCGCGAATTTCTCGAGGTGCCCATCAACGACGACCTCGTGGCTTACTACCACCAGCGACACATCGGCGAGGCCATGGTGGAGTTCGACCGGATCGTCTACCAGTTCGACCGTCGGAACGGCGCGCTGCTGGCCCGCAAGAGCCGGTGGCGGGATGATCTGCCAGCATCGTTACCGGCGCTCACGCTGACCCGAGAGCAGGCGCTGGCGCGAGTGACGGGAACCGACCGGAGCGCCCGCCTCGTGTACATCGATCCCGAATCGGTGGTGTTCCCCCTGGAACCGGCGCCGCGGAATCCGTGCTGGGTGGTGCGCGCTTGGGTGGCCGGCCGGCTGGAGATCTCCATCCTCGACGCGGTCACCGGCGAGTATCTGGGCCAGGGCGTACCGCCGCCGTACACCGGCTTCTCGTTGACCGGTCCCCAGTACGACAATCCGTGCAGCGGCGCCTGGACGAGCTGGTCGGCCAACGCCGAGTACTGGTTCGAACGCATGGGCTACGACACCGAACACATGGAGTGGCCGGACGAGGCGACCTTGCAAGGCCACATCCAGTCCCTCGAGACCGCCGTCTTCTACGAGCTGGCCCACGGCGGTTCGTACGGATTCTCTTACGGCTGCCCCAACGGCAACACCTACGTGGACCTGACCCCAGGCATGGTCATGGGCTGGATCAGCCCCTACACCAAGATGCCGTTCACCTTCCTCGGCAGCTGTGACGGCATGTGCAGTTACGGACCGGGCACCCTGTCCAGCGCCTTCCGCAAGGGAAGTGACGAAACCACGGCCACCGTCGGCTATTGCGGCATGTCCACCGACGACTGCGGCGTTTGCTGGGGCCAATCCCTCGGCTGGCAGTCCGCCCTGTTCGGCTACCTCGATTCCGGCTGGACCGTACGCGCCGCCTTCGACCAGGCCAACGCCGATTATCCGAGTTGCTCGAACTACGACTGCATGGTGTTCGCCGGTGACGACGACCTCGCCCTGGTGCCCCTCCTGCCGCGGGTGGATTTCGAGGACCCGGTCTTCAGCGACGCGACCAACGGCGGCCTCGGCAACAGCGGCGACTGCCGCTGCGTGGCCTGGATCGACTACGACAACGACGGCGACCTCGACCTGCACCTGGTGAACCACGACCAGGCCGACGTCCTGCTGCGCAACGACGGCGGCGATCTGTTCGTGGATGTGGCCACACCGCCCCTGGCGGACCCGGGCGCCGGCGCCGGTGCGGCCTGGGTCGACTTCGACAACGACGGCGACCTCGACCTGTACCTGAGCCGGGACAGCGAGGCGAACCTGTTGCTGCGCAACGACGGCGACGACCTCTTCACCGACATTACCATCGCCCCCCTGGACGACGCCGGGCCCGGGCGCGGCGTGGCGTGGGCCGACTACGACGGCGACCATCTGGTGGATCTCTACCTCACCAATCACGGCGCCGCCAACGTGCTCTTCCGGAGCTTCGGTGACCCCGGCATCGGCCAGTGGCTGTTCATGAACACCGGCGCCATGACAGACGACGGCAACGGCGTGGCCGCGGGCTGGACCGACTACGATCTCGACGGCGACCAGGACCTCTTCCTGGCCAACGCTTACAACCACAACGTCATGTACCAGAACAACGGCAGTTACGGCTTCTGGACGGTCTTGACAGGCTCCCCCCCGGCCGACACCGGCAACGCTGCCGGCCTGGCCTGGGGCGACTGCAACAACGACTGCTTGCTCGACCTGTACGTGGTCAACGACGGCAACCCCGACCTCCTGTGCGAGGGAACCGGCGGCGATTTCATGACCCTGCCCCACGCCGCACTCGGTGATGTGGGTCACGGCCGCGCCGCCGCCTGGGGCGATTACGACAACGACGGCGACCTCGACCTGTACCTGGCGCGACACGACCACCAGGACTATCTGATCCAGAACGATGGCGACGAGCAGTTCACCTGCCTGTACGGCACCATCCCCTCCGAACTGGCCAACAGCAACTGTCTCGCCTGGGGCGACTACGACAACGACGGCGACCTCGACCTGTACATCGGCCGCGAGGACGGCAACAAGCTCATGCGCAACGACCTGGCCAACGGCAACCACTGGTTGCAGCTCGAACTGGTGGGCACCACTTCCAACCGCTCCGCCGTGGGCGCCACGGTGCGACTGGTGGCCGGCGGTGCGCTCCAGTTCCGGCAGGTCTCCGCGGGCGGCGGCTCTCCCGGGCAGCACGCGTTCACGGTGGCCTTCGGCCTCGGCGCCAGCACCAGCGTGGATTCACTCGTGGTGACCTGGCCCACCGGCGACCAGCAACTCGTCACGGTGGCGGGCGTGGACCAGAAACTCGTGGTCGTCGAGGGGAACCTGTCCGATGTGGCGGCGCCTACGGCCAGCGCCGGGCGGCCACTGCTGCACGAGAATCGCCCCAATCCATTCAATCCCCGCACCACCATCCGATACGACCTGTCCGTCCCCGCGCCGGTGACCTTGCGGGTCTTCGACGCCGCCGGCCGACAGGTCCGGTTGCTCCAGGACAATGTCCAGCAACAACCCGGCCGTCACGAAGTGGTCTGGGACGGCCGCGACGACACCGGACAGCAACTCTCCTCGGGTATCTATCTGTATGTACTGACCGCCGGTTCGTACCGGGAAGCGGGGAAAATGGCCTTGTTGAAGTGATATGGTCGAATGACGGTCGAATGACGGTCGCATGACTGTCGAAAGGCGGTCGAAAGGCGGTCGAAAGGCGGTCGAAAGGTGATCGAGAAGTGATCGAGAAGTGATCGAGAAGTGATCGAGAGGCGGTTGAGCAGCGGCACTGTGCGGTCCCGTTAACACTGGTCACCTGCCGACAGGGCGCGTACATTCGTATCACTATCCGCCGGCCTGTCGGATAGAGCGATTCATCCGACCGGCGACAAATACCCAGATTCTCTCCGCCTCTGGGGGCTCTCATGATTCGTGTCTTCATCTGGACCGCCATCGGCATCGGCATCATCATCTACAACCACTCCGGAACCGACACGCAGCTCATCATCCGCGGCACCGGCATCGATTTCGGTTACCTGGCCATCGGCGTCGGAGTGTTCCACCTGATCAGGGTCGCGCTGACCAGATCATCCGGGAAATCCGGCAAAGCGAAAAAATCAGACGTGGCGGCTCAGCAAGAAACTGTCTTGACCGAGACCGGCGCGGACGATTCGGTGACCGAGAGCACGACGCAAAAACCCGAGTAACCGTCGTGACAGACGCGGTTGCAATGGCCGGCCAATCGAACAACCGGGACACCCAGTGACACAGCCCGCTCCAGCCCAGTTCCTGCAAGTTCTGGTGGATGAATTCGAGATCCACCCGGGCGGCAACGGTGCTCACCTGTATCTCGAATTCAGTCGCGACACGCAGACCCTGCGTAGCCGTGAAGAGAAGAACAAGCTGCTCGAGGCGATCCTGCAGGACGCGGGCGCCATCCAGAAACAGCAGAATCGGCTCGATCATATCCTGCGCCACCCTCCCCGCGGCGGCAGTCACTTCAGCAACGTGATGTTTCCGTATCGCTACGCCAGCGGCGGCGCTTTGCCCATCCTGCGAAGGGCGGGACAGGACTACTGCGTGCTGTTCTACCGGGACATCTTCCCGGTGGGCTGGAATATCGCCAACGGCGGATCGGAGAGCTGGCGAGAACTGCTCGATCCCGGCCGCATCATCGAACGTGAACTCCGGGAGGAGCTGCTGTTCTGGGATCCTCACCGGCGGCAACGATATTTACTGGCGCCCCCGGCTGGCCAGCGATCCCCAATGGAATACACGTTCGCCTGCCGGCTCTGGCACGAGACACTGGCCGGCGAACGCTTTCTGGACCTCGCGGCACAGCAACTGTCCCCACAATGGATCCTGGGACCGGACACACTGACCGTATCAATCGCCCCCTCGCAGAAGAGCCGGGCTGCCGCACCCGAAACGGCCAGCCACGACTTGCCGGGGTGTTTCCTCAACATCACCGCCCAGGACATCGGCATCGAGGTGGACCGGATCATCCGCTTCGAACTGGATGACACGGTCTGCCTGACCGACGGCGAGATCAACTCGGGCCAGCTGGTGGACCGCCCCATCGGACTGTTCCGACTGGACCGGCTCGAGCGCAACCTGGCCAGCGGCGCCAACGAATTCCTGCCCGACCTGCTGTTCCACGGCGGCCGCCCAGCCGATCCGGACCGATTTCGCCAGCTCCTCACCGACAACTTCCTGCCCGCCCTCGAACAAAAGGGCCTGCGCTTGCCGGGCGAGTTCGGGGCATATCAATTGCTGGCCGATAAGTTCGACCTCTGCCCGGTGACCCGGAGCTTGCTACGGCGCTACCTGTTGCCCGAGGACTGATCGTTTTCTGTACCAGTGACCGCCCTACCAGTGACCGCCCTTGGTATTCCTGGCGCCACTCGACCACCCATGCTTTTCCTGGCGCCACTCGACCGCCCTCGATCAGCCTGGCGACTCCACCAAGCCGACTAGCTCACGTTCATGCACCTGCTGGTGACAACCCGAACAGAGGGTGATCAGATTATCAGGCCGGTTGCTCCCCCCACGCTGCCGAGATACTCGGTGATGCACTTCCAGAAAATGAGTCCGCTCACAACCAAATGCCTGGCAGCGGAAGCCATCCCGTACCAGCACCGTCCGGCGGATGCCTGGTGGAATGGAGGCGCGGTTTGGGCCGCCTGGCTTCCAGACCCGCGAGTCGCATTCAATGGCCAACACGGCTGCGGGATTCAATCGCCGGTCCCCGCGAGAAGTCGCCACGGTTCCGCAACCACAATCGGGACACTTGCTCACGACTACTTGATAATGGTTTTCATTTTGTACACGTGTAGACTCGGTGGTAGTGGCCGCGGGGTCGGCCCCCTCGGCCGGTGATCCCACCAGTGCTTCCATCCCCGCCAGCAGTAGCTCTTCCCGTGAGCTCCGGTCGCCTTGCTTGCGCCGAGTCTCCAGCAATACTTCGAAACGGGCGAACTGCTCTGGCGTGAACCGGAGCGTCACGGGCAGGCGCGATTCGGCGGCGGGCAACGGTTTTATCTCAGGCAGCAGCGCCGGCTGGTCGGATTCCGTTGCGGCGACGGTCCGTGGCACGCTGGCCGTGGGCACGTCCTCGCCAGCTGCTTCCGCTCGCTCGCTCTGGACCGTCTCCCGAGCCTGCGTCACCATCACTTTCGCCCGGCGCCGTCCGCCCAGTTTCGCCTGCCGCACCCTGGCCTCCAGTTGCCGGCAATTCGAACGTTCCGCTTCTCGTATCCAGTCCCCCTGGGTGGCCACGGTGGCCACGCCGCTGATGATCCGCGCCTTGGTCCAAGGGATCTCACCCGTGGCCACGCAGTGTTTCACCTCCGCAACTGCTGCAGCCGCTCGGCGAGACGGATGAACTGATAGACCTTGGCCTGTGAAAAGCCCAGTGCCTCGGTACCGTACTGCTGAATCGACGAGTAACCGAGGTCGCGGAAGAGCCGGCGTTGCAGGACCTCACCAAACCAGAGAACCGCGTGCCGTTCAGCCCGCATCAAGGCATCGAGGGCGGCCGCCAGTGAGTCATGCACCTGACGGGCGGGCAAACCCGCACGAAAAGCAGGACAGGAATCCAACATGAGAACAAGCCATTTCCGGGAGGAGGAAAAGTGGTTTTTCAATGGTCTACAGTATACACGAAAATAAAGCGAAAATCAAGGGTAAAATATTGTTATTCTAGAGAATCGTGTGTTGATTGGAGTTGGCTTCTCCGGCCGGCGAGCCGGATCAACGCGGCAACCCCCGACCGGTCACCAGATACGTGGCGAAGCTGCCGAGCCAGTGACCGCCCTCGTAAAACTCCCCCGTGACAGCCGCCAGGCCCACCTCCCGGTGCTCACGGGCGGCCATGAGCAGTGACTCCCGGCGGGCGTCGAATTCCGGTAAACCGGCGGCGATTCCCTCGAGCATCCAGGCCCGGCTCAAGTTCAGGCCGTCCAGGTGGGCGAGCTTGCCGTCGGAACGGTCCGTGACCTCGGCCACAGGCAGCCAGGCCGTGGAACCGTCCCAGGGGATTTCAGGCAAGAAATCCTTCAACCAGGCGCCGAACTCGGCGGGGGGCAGTACCCGGCGCATGAGGTCGGCCTCGGCAATACAGGGCGAGAGGAAATCCTGACCCGACGGCTCGAAGGCCAGATTACAGCCACGATCCTTGCGGTGGAACTCCAGGGTTTTCGATTCGATGAGAGCGGCGAGACTGTCGTTGCCCACGGTGCGGGCCCAGTCCAGAGCCAGACCAAAGGCAAAGGCGGTCTGGCTGTGTTCGCCAGTGCGAATGGGATAGCGCAGTTTGGGCAGCCAGCTCAGCAGACGTTCGGCCGCGAGCTGCTCCAGCGGCGCCAGAGCCCTGGTCATCCGTTCCGTATCGGGATGCTCCCACTCCCGCAACTCGGCCGCGAGCTGCAGCAACCAGGCCAGGCCGTACGGTCGTTCGAAGGTGGTGCGCCCCTCGCCGCTGATGTACGCCACTTCACGGGCGATGTTGAGCGGGATCAGATGATCATCCAGCAACCAGCGGGCTTTCCGGGCGAATTCCGCCTCGGGGAACTGCCGCGCCAGGCGCGCCAGCAGCCAGTGCCCGTGCACCGACGAGTGCCAGTCGAAACAGCCGAAAAACGAGGGCGTGAACTGACGCGGCAGCCCCAGGTCGTCATCGCTCTGCATGACGTGTGCGATCTTGTTGGGATACTCCTTGTCCGCGCACTCCAGGGCCAGGCGAGCGAACCGTTCGGCGGCCACGGCGTCGAACTCGGTAACGGAGGTGGAAATCACGGGGACGCTGGAATCCGTGGTTGCGGCGGGTTCCACGGCGACGGCGCCACTCCCCATCGTAAGCAACAACAGCAGCGAAACAACCAGCACGACCCGACAGGATCTCGACATGCCTTCCCCCTCGTTGGCGATGGAACGACGCGAATCAGCGCCGAGTGTACCCCAGGCCGGACGCAACGACAAGAGGCCGGCGGCGGTATCGGCCACCTGGATAGCGTGGCAGGAATGCCCGCGGGCGCCCCCAAGCATTTCCAGTATCAAACACCACTGTCCACGTGTACAATCGACGCGACTCGACGAGAGATTACGAGAGATTACGAGAGATTACGAGAGATTACGAGAGATTACGAGAGATCACGAGAGATCATGAGGGGTGAATATGGGGCGTATTATCCGCTGGTTCCTCTTTTTGATCGCGGTGGCGGCCGGTTCCGGTCTCTGCTTTTTCGTGCAGTCGGTGGCCAACGGGGCAGGATACCTGCTTGGC
>JBDRBC010000444.1:0-9557 GCA_043823125.1 bacterium
GTCTGCACCATGTACGACGACACGGGCCTCGCCCAGGAGATCTACCCGGATCACGAGCCGCTCGGTCTGAAGGTCGTGATGCAAGCCTACGCCTGGGAAGACGAATCCGTCGACGACTTCATCGCCTTTGATTTCACCATCACCAACGTCGGGAGCTCGGACATCGACGCCGTGTACCTCGGATTCCTGGTTGATTGCGATATCGGCCGACGGGGTGATGAGAACATCGAGAACAACGATATGGTCGGCACCTACCAGGGGCAGGTCCGGGCCAGCGATGGCAGTTTCCAGTCGGTGACAGTGGCTTACATGTACGACGGGGATCCCAACTCCACCACCCCGGGCTACTTCGGCATGATGTTCCTCACCGGCAGCGGGATCCGCTCGTTCCAGGCCTTCGCTGCCGAGCAGCCGTACGAGATGGGCGGCGACGCCACCAACGACGCCGAACGCTACGAACTCATGAGCCGCGTGGAATGGGACGCCGACACGGCGCCGGGCGACGAGAACGATTACCGTTTCCTCATCTCCACCGGCCCCGTGGGTGCGCTGGGGTCGAAACGCTCGACAAACATCAAGGCCGCCATGGTCATGGGAGCTGACCGCGAAGATATGCTGCTCCATTGCGCCGAGGTCGCCCGGACCTACTACGGCAGTTACTGGGACCTGGACCTCAACCCAGCAACCGGGGTCGGTGGTCGGGAAACCTACATGTGCCGGGAATGGTTGCCCATCAATCCCAACAGTGGCCGCAACGAAATCTACAGCCACGACCCCGATTACTGGAACGACTCGTGTGTCCCCATTGACGTGGCCCTGAACACCATCGTCGATGAAGACCTGACCGTGGACAGGTTCGGCAATCACTGCATCTGGGTGAACCTCGACAACTGCGAGGAGTGCACGCGGCGGGCGCCGGGCCGCTGCACCGAGGACAACCGCTATTTCCTCAGTTACTGGAATTGCAACGACACGACCCTGACCCTGGCAGCCCGGCAAGGCTGCACCGGCATCGGCGGTCGGGAGAGCCAGGTCCACTGGCTCACGGGCGGCATGGCGCCGCCGCCACCGGGCCTGCGACTCTGGACCAGAGACAACCGGGTCCACATATACTGGGACGACTACAGCCAGACCGTGGACGATATCTTCCTCGATCTGGTCGACTTCGAATCATACCGAATCTGGCGGGCGGACAAGTGGGACCGTCCCTTCGGCAGTTCCCTGGAAAACGGTCCGGCGAGTGATCTCTGGCGACTCGTCGCCGAGTACGATCTCGTCAATTATTACACCAAGGAGCGCAGTCTCGTCGGTGGCGGCACGGTCGTCGATACCTTGCCGTTCGGATACAATACCGGCCTGGACGAGATCCACTATCATCCGGCCTGTCTGGACGACCCGCGTTTCTCCGGACTGGCCGCGGCCATGCAGGAGGTGGTGACCACCGATAGTCTCGGCATGTACGCCGAGCGCCCACACCTGCGTGATCAGTATGGCAGCGAGATACCCGAACTCGCCGCTTTATTACCGTGGGAAGGTTACCCGACCGTGCTGGACACCTTCTTCAGGGTGACCGGTCGCGACGCGGAGCCGGGCCGGGAGATCGTCCCCAAACACGCCGCCACGTTCTTCGAGTTCATCGACCACAACATCCACAACGGATTCATCTACTTCTACTCCGTCACCGCCACCGACCACGAACTCGGCTTCGATGGCAACGATCCGATCATCGTCGGCGGCGGTCAGATCGGTGACCCCGGCACCTCCTTCGAACCCGCCGTGCCGGGATTCGCGGCGCAGAGCGCCGCCGATCGCGAGCGACAAGGCGTGAACATCTTCGTGTATCCCAATCCGGCAACGACCTGGGCCCTGGCGGAATACCAGCAGCTCCACGCCAACGCCGACGATCCGACCGGCAAGCGCATCACCTTCGCCAATCTGCCCCAGGCCCGCAATTACATCCATATCTTCACGCTCGATGGCGACCTCGTCACCGATTTCGAACACGACGGCAGTGACGGTTACGGTCAGGTGGACTGGAATCTGGTGAGCCGGAACGGACAGCAGGTAGTCAGCGGTATCTATCTCTACGTGGTGCATTCGGAGGATGACCGCTTCGAGGATTTCATCGGGAAGTTCGTCGTCATCCAGTGAGTAGCGACGCCTGTGCGGCTACCCCGGACAGTACGTTTCCTTACCGCCGGATCTGCGCACACCGGCCGGTCCAGAGAGGGTTACTGTATGGAGGTCTGTCCGTGACAGCCAGAGAGCACACCGCGACCGGATATCTGCTGGTGGCGGCTGTGCTGGTTCTGCTCGGTGGCGGTTGCTCACCCGAGGCCGAGTTGAGCGGAACCAAACTGCCCAACACCTTGCCCAATACCATGCTCACCGCCGAGCACCCCACCACGCTGGAAACCGGTTTCATCATGCACTTTTTCTGGGACGGGTACGATCCCGACGGGGAGATCGTCGCTTACCAGTGGCGACTCAGCGACAACGATTCCGACGGTATCAGCGTCCAGGACACCTTGACTGTGGACCCCGCCACCGGTGACAGTCTCAATCCGTGGCACCTGACCTATGCCACCGATACCACCCTGGTGGTCTCGGCAGACCTGCCGGGTTTTCCGGAAGACGCCGACCTGGACCCGCTGGATCAACGTTCCTTCCAGGCACACACATTCTTCGTCCGCGCCCTGGATGACCAGGGAGGCATCGACGCCACGCCGGCCATGCTCAGCTTCACCGCCACCACCGTGCTGCCCCGGGTTCAGGTGAATCGCCCTCCGGACATGTCCGATTACTTGGACGCACAGGGCATGCCGCCCACCGTGACCTTCGGTTTCGTCTGTCGCGATCCCGATCTGCCCGGCGGCTCCCCCACCCGGTATCGTTACCTGTTCAAGCCAGCCTGGCTCAACGACCACTACGTCCGGACCGGATACGAATTCAATCAGGTGGCGGACGAGCTGCTCAGTTTCGACGACCCCGCCTGGAGCGACTGGCGGCCGTACCCGGAGAACGCCGCCGACCGACTCGTCACCTTTGCGAACGTGCCCTCCCACCGTCCTGACGGTGAGATGGTCATCTACCTGTTCGCCCTGCAAGCAGAGGACGTTGCGGGCGCCCGGAGCATCGAGCGCACCTACTCCCGCAACGTGCAGAATTTCTACATCTCGGGACTGATGAATCCGGTGCTGGAGATGCAGGAACTCCAGCTCGGCCGTCGCAGTTCGTCCGGGCTCAACGGGAATTGCACTTTCGAGATCGCTCCCGGTCAGGAGCTGTTCTTCAACTGGATCGCCACCGCCGATTATTACGCAGGGGAGATCACCGCCTATCGCTACGGCTGGGACGTGGCCGATCCCGACGACGAACTCGATCCCAACTGGACCGTGACACCGGGCAACACGCCCCAGCATCAACACACCGGGACCATGGCCTTCTCGGAAAGTACCCACACTCTCACCATCCAGGTCTGGGACAACTCGGGAAACCATTCGCGCTACGTCTGGAACCTGGCTGTAGTGCCCGTACCCGAGGTCACCGTGCGCCGGCCGGTCTTGTTGGTGGACGATGTGCAGGACAAGGAGAGTCAGGGTTGGCGGGCCGTCGACCGGGTCACACCCCTGGACCGGGATCCGTATCGCGATTTCTACTGGGATACGACGCTGAACGGGGCCGGTGGTGTGCTCGGCTTCTCCCCCGCGACCGACGTCATCGACACGGAGGAACGGGATCTGCAGTTCCGTGACCTCGCCGGGTATCGGATGCTGATCTGGAGTTCCCGGTACGCGGTGGGGAACCGGACCTGGAACGCCTTCAAACCGAGCGGAACTGGACAACCTTACAACTGGCTACAGTGTTACCAGCAACAGGTGGGGGATCTCTTCCTGGTCGGCGAACGGGTGCTCAGTCAATTCATCGGCGAACGACACTGGCTCTTGCCCTGGATCTTCGACACCGAGGAATATTACACCTATCTACCCGGCGTCTGGGTCCGCTTCTATACCGGCTTCGGTTATGCGATTCGGCTGGACGGTTCTACCGTGCACAACGGCCGGAACAGCTACCCGTACCTGGCCCTGGGCATCGCCGCCCTGGATCACGCCACCCCGCGGTATCGACCTTACTTCCCGAACGGCCCCAGCGGCATTGGCAACGCCGGCCGTTCCACCCACTGCGTCGGCGTCAAGGCCGCCATTCTGGATCCCGATTTCAAGGCCAACCACCTGCCGGCCGGCACTGTCTTTCCGGACACGATCTTTGTCGACGCCGCCTTCGACTGGATGGATCGGGATCCCGCCTACCGGCATTTGCTCGAGCCTTGGTACATGGGCGGCAACGACGAGATGTACGACATCAACGTCACGGACCGGGAAACGCCGTGGCGCGCCCAGCAGTGCGACGGAGAGCCGTGTGTGGAACCGATGTTCCGGCAGTACAGTCGTTTCGACTGGATCGACGACCTCCATCTCGCCGCCGGCGACGAAAGCTGGCCCGCCTCGGTTCCGATCAGCGGCGGGTTGAGCGGCAAGTGCGGACGGTACGCCTTGCGCCCGGACGTCTTGCGGACGGTGAACAGCGGTGCGGTCATGGGTTTCGTCTCCCACAAGCTCGCGCCCCTGAAACCGAGCCGGATATCCGATGTGGTCTGGGGGTTCGATCCGTACCGATTCGAAAACGAACCCACGCAGCATGCGGTCCAGTGGCTGCTGGGAGAACACTTCGGCCTGGTCATGAAACCGTAGAGATCCGGCGGCAGCGATTCGACGCCACCACCGACAGCGGCGGGGCGATCCGGGCGAGGGCGTGTCCTGGCGGGCATTTAACCAGCCACAGTAGGCCATTCATGAATAATGCGGGCTAGGGCAAATACTCCCGTAACCGGTCCACGTGAACCATGAAGGCCAGCATCTTCAGCTTGAGGTAATCTCCTTCGTAGAAGTAATACCCCTTGAACGACCCCAGCCGTGAACTGCGATTGCTGTCCTTGACCAGGAACCAGTCCCGCCCCTGGTGCCGCTTGTAGCCCACCAGGTGGGTACCGTGGTCGTCACTGGTGGTGCCGTTGTCGAGGCGGAATTCCCGGCTGCCCTGATCGATGTACTTGCCGGGGATATCCCAGCTCGGGATCACCGCCGCGTCCTGGTGGCCGTCGAGCCCCGGTTCGCTGACATCGCCGCCGAAGGTGACCGGATAGCCGTCCTTGACCGCCTCCCTGGCCAGCGAGTAGAAGGTGTCCAGCGGCAGGTTCAGGTAGTCGTCCTTGCGCCGCCAGTTGTCGGGCACGTCGAGCAGGACATACTGTCCGAACGGGTAACGCAGGGTCGACACGACACTGACGTAATCGTCCAGATCGAGCTGCACCACTTCGTCGCGGAAGGTCAGGGGCGTGTGCTGCCGGCCTGCGTAGACAAAAGTCTCCGGCGGCGCGCCGAGGTGGCGGTTCAGGATCTGCCTCACGTTGGCCAGGGCGACCTCTTCTGCCCAGTACTTGTTGTTCAGCACCCACTGGAGATAGCTGTGCAGCTCCTGGCGCAACGGCGTGTGGTCGTGCCGACCGGCTTCGTCGCAGACCCCCCGATACGCCGTGGCCGGTACGGCGCCGTACAACTTGTAAACTTCCAGCGTGCCGTGATCCTGGGAGCCTTCCTCCAGCGGGGAGTGCCCACACTCGCTGAGGAAGCGGCGCGCCTTCTCCACGTATTCCCAGTACACCGTCCACATTTCCGACAGCTTGATCTCTCGGCCGGACAGCCGCTGGATCTCCGACTCCAGGAAAGAGGTGGAACAGAACGCCCAGCAAGTGCCGGTGTAGTACTGCGGGATCGGCGGGAAATGCCAGTTGGCTCGGAATACCTGTGGACTCTCCGGAACCTTGATGTCCGACCAGTCCAGGCGCAGTTCCAGCTCGGTCTCCTCTTTCCGGTCGGCCTCCTCGGCATAACGCGTCTCGACCAGACCCTGGAGCGAGTCACGGACCGCCGCCGCCGCCGCGCGTTCGGCCTCGATCTCCTCCAGAACCGGATACTGCTTGGCCGGCCGGTAGATCGGTTGGTCACCGGCACCAGCAATAACCGTCCCGGCTCCCAGGAGCAGGCAGAGCAGAACGAGGGTGAGCGGTATTGTCGTCAAGCCGCGCTTCATGGCAATCCTCCCGCGGACAGAGCTGGTGAGAACGATCCTCCGCTCCAATGTCGTCGACGGGTGGAGATCGGTCAACCGACACCAGGCGGGAACCGATCAGCCGTCGGCGATTCCGGCGCCGGCTCTCTGCTTCCCGATCCGTCACCGAGATGTTATCGTGTGGGGCACGCCGGTACCGGCGCTCTCGATACATCAATGCGATTCTCCCGGAGGCTTAACGTGACCAAGCAGCTCGCAGTGAGCGAATTCCAGGAACAGATCCGGCTCGGCATTCCCAACGAGATCCCGCCCCTGCCGCCGACGGACGCGGCGGTCAGCCACGCCCCGGCCCGTCCGTTGCTCCTCGATTCCGGTCAGCAAGAGCTGGCGCTTCGTAATGCGCTCCGGTACTTCCCGGAACGGGAACACGCCGAACTGGCCCCCGAATTCGCCCGGGAACTGCAGCGAGACGGCCGCATCTACATGCGACGGTTCCGTCCCACCTATCCCATGCACGCCCGTCCCATCCATCACTATCCGGCCAACTGTCTCCAGGCCGCCGCCATCCAGGTCATGATCCAGAACAACCTGGATCCGGCCGTGGCGCAGCACCCCCACGAGCTGGTCACCTATGGCGGTAACGGCACCGTGTTCCAGAACTGGGCCCAGTATCTACTGACCATGCAGTACCTCGCCGAGATGACCGAGGACCAGACCCTGGTTTTGTACTCGGGCCATCCCCTCGGCCTGTTCCCCTCGCACCCGGACGCGCCGCGGGTGGTGGTGACCAACGGCATGGTGGTCCCCAATTACAGCAGCGGCGACGATTATACCCGGATGGCGGCCCTCGGCGTGACCAGCTACGGGCAGATGACCGCCGGCAGTTTCATGTACATCGGCCCCCAGGGCATCGTACACGGCACCACCATCACCCTGCTGAACGCGGGGCGGATCTACCTCGGGCTGGCGGGCGATACCGGACTGGCGGGCAAGGTGGTGGTCACTTCGGGTCTCGGCGGCATGAGTGGCGCCCAGGCCAAGGCCGCGGTCATCGCCGGCGCAGTGGGCATCATCGCCGAGATCAATCCCGACGTGGTGAAAAAACGGCACCAGCAAGGCTGGGTGGACGAGGTGGAAACCGATCTCGACCAGCTCCTGGCGCGGACGGAGCAGGCTCGCCAGAACCGCGAGGCGGTGTCCATCGCCTATCAAGGCAACGTGGTGGACCTGTGGGAAAAACTGGCCGAGGCCCAGTTCCCCGTGGATCTGGGGAGCGACCAGACCAGCCTGCACATCCCGTACACCGGCGGCTACTATCCGGTGGGTCAAACGCTGGAGGAGTCGAACCGGATGCTGGCCTCCAACCCGACCGACTTCAAGGAAGCGGTACAGGAATCGTTGCGCCGTCAGGTGGTAGCCATCAACGAGGTGGTCCGCTGCGGCATGTACTTCTGGGATTACGGCAACGCGTTCCTGCTCGAAGCGAGCCGGGCCGGGGCCGACATCACCCGTCCCGACGGCGGCTTCATCTACCCCTCCTACGTGGAGGACATCATGGGGCCCATCTGCTTCGACTTCGGCTTCGGCCCGTTCCGCTGGGTCTGCACCAGCGGCGATCCGGCCGACCTGGCGTTGACCGACGGCATCGCCGCCGAGGTCCTGTCCGAACTGGCGGCCGCGGCCCCGGACGAGACCCGCCAGCAGTACCTCGACAACCTCCGCTGGATCCAGCAGGCCGGCGAGAACCAGCTGGTGGTGGGTTCGCAGGCGCGGATTCTCTATTCCGACGAGGAAGGCCGGCGACGAATTGCGCACGCCTTCAACGAGGCCATCCGCAACGGCCGGATCTCGGCGCCGGTGGTGCTCGGCCGCGACCATCACGACGTCTCCGGCACCGACTCCCCGTTCCGGGAAACCGCCAACATCTACGACGGCTCCAGGTTCTGCGCCGACATGGCGGTGCAGAACGTCATCGGCGACGGCTTCCGCGGCGCCACCTGGATCAGCCTGCACAACGGCGGCGGCGTCGGCTGGGGCGAAGTGATCAACGGCGGTTTCGGTATGGTGCTCGACGGCAGCCTGGACACCGAGCGCCGCCTGCACAGCATGCTGGCCTGGGACGTGAACAACGGCATCGCCCGCCGCGCCTGGGCGCGCAACGGCGGCGCCGAGTTCGCCATCCAGGAAGCCATGCGCCAGCAACCGGATCTCCAGGTCACCCTGCCGGCCCATGCCGACAACGAACTCATCAGCAACACCATCAGGGACACCTTCGGAGGGTAACCGGACATGGCAGGAAAGCTGGAACGCCTGATTGAACGATTGAGTCGCCCGCGAGTGGCGGCTCTGGACGAGATCCTCGGCGAACCGTTCAAGCTCCTGGACGACGGCTTCGTGCGCGTCATAGACTACCTGGGCGACGACGCAGCCATCGTGCAAGCCGCCCGGGTCTCCTACGGCAAGGGGACCAAGCAGGTGAGCGGCGACCGGGGACTGATTCGTTACCTGTTGCGCCACCGGCACACCACCCCGTTCGAGATGTGCGAGCTGAAGCTGCACGTCCGCGTCCCCATGGACGCCTGGCGCCAGTGGATCCGCCACCGCACCGCCAGCGTCAACGAGTACAGCACCCGCTACTCCGTGGCCATCGCCGCCGCCCAGCGCACGCTGCCCGACCAGTGGCGACTCCAGACCGCGGGCAATCAGCAAGGAAGTCAGGGCGAGCTGTCCACCAGCGACGGCGAGGCGCTCACCCGCGCCGAGGCGGAACTCCAGGACCGGGCGCGCGCCGTGTACGAGCAGCGCCTGGAAGCCGGCGTCGCCCGCGAGCAGGCGCGCAAGGACCTGCCGCTCTGCACCTACACCGAGGCGTACTGGAAGATGGACCTGCACAACCTGCTCCACTTCCTCTCCCTGCGTATGGACTCCCACGCCCAGCAGGAGATCCGGCAGTACGCCGCAGTCATCGGCAACGAGATCGTGTCGCGCTGGGTTCCCCAGACCTGGGAGGCGTTCCAGGACTACCGGCTGCACGCACTGTACTTCTCGCGAATCGAGGCCGAGATCATCGCCGCCATCGCTGAGAGCGGCAAGGCCGGTACGGCCAGGGCGCGGGAGATCGCCGAGGCTGCCGGCTGGCTGGCGACGGGACCCAACGGATTGAAACGGCATCGCGAGCGGCAGGAGCTGGAGGCGAAATTGGCGCGGCTCAATTTGTCGCAACCCTGGTGATATTCGATTGATCCGATCTCCCCAGCCACTTGCGGAGCGCAGTCGGGTGCATTGTGAATCTGGTGGCCGGTTCTCTCCACCTGCTCCCTCGTGAAATGGCCAAGCTCGGTCAGCTCGTGCTGGACGAAGGCTGCTGGGGCGACTGGCAGGAGCGGATCGGCCGCCGCCGTTGAGAGTCGATCCGGCGTCAACACCCG
>JBDRBC010000445.1:0-6832 GCA_043823125.1 bacterium
AAGCACACCGGACACCGCAACCCGGAACAGATTGAGGGAAAAGGGTGAGACCGTTTCCCCCGACCGGCGGAACAGGATCACTGCGAAGGCCCACAAGACCGCCGCGGCCAGCGAATACATTTCACCCATCATCGTCCACGACTTTTTTCGAGAATCTGCGAGTGATCAGAACCGATCCACCCGCAACGGTGTGATATCCAGGGATGTTTCGCCATCCAGAATACATTCGCTCACCAGCCGGCCCGTGATGGGACCGTGCGTCAAGCCCATCTTGGCGTGTCCCGTGGCGAACAGCAAGCTCCGCAAACCGGGCGCCCAGCCGATCACCGGCAACCCATCGGCGGTGCACGGCCGCAACCCGCACCACTGCGAAAGGACTTTCCGGTCGTCCACGTTGCGGAGGTACTTCCGGGCCGCCTGCAGCAGCATGTCGAGTCTTCGCCGGCGTAGCACGTGATTGATTCCGGAGAACTCGAGGGTCCCGGCCAGCCGCAGGTTGTGCCCCAGCGGCGTCACGGCCAGGTAGGACTCGTTACAGACACAGGCTGTGGTCAGTGGCGGCTCGGGCGCCACCAGATCCAGGTGGTAGCCCTTGCCTGCCTGCAACGGGATGTGCACACCCACCGACCTCGCCAGCGCGGTCGTCCAGGCGCCGGCGGCAACCACCACGGCGTCCGCAGTCAGCAATTCACCACTCACCAGTTCCACACCGTGGCAGCAGTTATTGCGGACGAGTAACCGGGCAACCGCGGTCTCCTGTCGGACCGCGACGGGAAAACGGGCGAGCCGCTGAATCAGCCGGGTCAAAAACTCCGCCGGATCGAGACTGAAACTTTCCGGGTACCGTACAGCGCCACGGACCTCCGGCCGGAACAGCGGTTCGTCGCGGCGGAGTTCATCGCCGGACAACGTCTCGAATTCACAGCCGAATCGCGCCGAGAATTCGGCCTCTTCGAGCACCGACCGCCGACCGGCCTCGGAACGGAAAACATCCAGCCAGCCCACGGGCCGGAAGTCGCAGGCGATGGATTCGTCACGGATGATCTCTCGCCAGCAACGGTTGGTCTCCCGCCCCATGGCCGCCAGTACCTCGGTGCAGTGGACCACGTGCGGCTCGTTGCAGGCACGGTGGAAATTCCAGAACCAGTTCCAGAGACGCGGGCTCAGACTCGGCCTGATGTACAGCGGGGAACCGTCATCGACCATCCAGCGCGCCGCCTGCCGAGCCAGTCCCGGCCGCGGCAACGGCGGTCGACCCAGGGCCACGATCCCTGCATTGCCGGCCGACGCCGACTGAGCACTGCTGGCCTGCTCCAGAATGGTCACCTGCTGCCCGCGCTGCGCCAGATAGTAGGCGGTGCAGATCCCGACTATCCCGCCGCCGATTATAAGAATATGCCCGCTCGATGGTCGCGACATGTAGCGCCTCCTGTTGGAGCAGTAGTATGCCAGGCCGCCCGGCTGGACACAATCTCCATGGCACCACCGAGGTTTTCCAGCTTGGGACAGCCGTGGCCCATGGTGTAGAATCGCGCGCGGTTCAGAATCTTGCCATCCAGCAACGGGAGATGATCAACATGTATCCACTCGCCGATAGGCGTCAGTCTTATGGAAACCACCCTAGTCACGTCATCTTGAATCTGCTCGTCCTCGCGAGTCTCCTGGTCGCGCCGACTCTTGTACTTGCCACCGAGCCGGTGGTGTCGTCGGCGGAGGGGCGCGCGCTCATCGCCGCCGATCCCGCCAATCCCACCTGCTACATCCAGGCGAGTCTCGCCGCGTACCGGGAGAACAACATCGCCGAGGCCATCAGCATTCTCGAACACGGCCGGGAAGATGCCGACCCGTCCGCGGAACTACTGGTGACGCTCGCCGCCCTCTATACCGACCAGAACCTCCTGGCGGACGCCGAGCAGATGACGCGAGCCGCCCTCGGTCTCGATCCCGACTTCGTGGACGCCCATCTCCAGCTCGCCGATATCTCGTTGCGCCTCGGCTGGTTGAATCACGGCATCACCAGCTTGAAACGGGCGGTGCAGCTTGACCCCAAGCACGGTCGCGCCTGGCTGCGGCTCGGACAAGCTCAACTGGAGGGGCGGTTCTACAAGGACGCGGCCGTCTCGCTGGTCAACGCCTGTGAATACCTCGACCCGGCCACCGACGCCCTCGTCGCCCTGGGGAATCTCCGTCTCCAGCAGCATCGTTACGACGAGTCGACCCGGTTCTTTCAGCAAGCGCTGAACGACGATGATAGCGACATCGAAGCCCAGCGCGGCCTCGTTTGCAGCTTGCTGGGCGAGAATCAGGCCCACGACGCCGAGACGGCTTGCCGCGATTTCCTGGCTCGGAATCCCGACCGACCGGAACTGTGGTTGGCCCTGGGCGAGGTTCTGGAAAAGCAGGAAAAACTCACCGAGGCGTTCGGCTCTTATGGGCAGGCTCTGGGACTCGATCCCCAGTACACGGCTGCGCTGAGCCGCCGGGGGCGGCTCTACTGTCGGTTCCAGCAGTACGATGCGGCGGCGGTGGAGTGTCGAAACGCTCTGGCGCTGGACCCTGATGATAGTCTGGCTCACGCCTACCTGGCCATCGCCTGCGCCAATCTGGGCCAGAAAGACGAAGCGCGGCAACACGCCCAGACGGCCGAAGCCGCCGGCATGCGGATGGAATCGGTCTGGGAGATAATAGGACGGTAGTTCACGGCGGCAGCTGCGACCTGCTCGCCCCCCACTTTGCGCCTGCTTGATGACTACTTTACGATGGTCACCTTACCGCTGGCCACGCTCTGGCCATCCACGCGGACGTTGTACAGATAGACCCCGGTGGGAACCGGTACGTTGTCCAGATCCTGCCCCGGCCAGAACACCAGGTTGGCTCCCATGGGACAGTGAACCGCCGGTGACTTCCAGACAACCCGTCCCCGTAGATCGTGAACCGCGACCGCCACCTCACCGGGTTGTCCCAGTTCGAAGTGAATTTCCGTGGCGGGATTGCACGGGTTGGGCACGGCACGGTGCGAGAGTAGCTGCACAGCCGGCGATACCGCCACGTCACTCAGTGGATCGTTGCGATATTCCTCGATCTCGTCCACGCTGATGTGACCGAATTCTCCGCTCTCTTGATCCACGATGGAGAGCATGACCTTCGTGCCCCGCAGTTGCCGGACGTTCCAGTAACGCCAGGTCATGGTCTCGCTGTCGTTCCCGGTCTCCCGGTAGATGATGGTGCCCGTCGTGGTGTTCCAGAGCGCGATGTAACAGGAGGACGGATAGTTTCCCCCGCCCACCAGGAGACGGATCCAGTCCCCGGTGATACTCCAGGCCCCGCTGCTGAGCACGCCGGTGGCCGCGTCGCCGAGCTGGGTGCCCGGCGAGCCCTTCCCGGAGAGTGGTCCCTGGTAATACTCCTTGGTGGCCAGATACCCGTTACCCACCATGCCGCTCGATTCCTCGCCACGCATGACCGGATTGTCGCCGAAGGTCGGCTGGGCCATCATGGCGGTGCCGTCCCTGAAGAGCCAGTCGTCGGTATCCAGGGGATGCGGTTTCATGATCTCGGGTGTCAGGCCGTTGTCGTTGAACAACAGGGTGTCGAAACGCACCACGTAATCGTAGCCGCCAGTGGGCGGATTCTGGGTGATGGCGTACCGCGAGAAGATGTCGATGCCCGGATCGAACTGATCGATCTCCGGCGCCCCCCCCCGTTCGAGCAATGTCCAGTCGGCCATGGTCCAGCCCCCGAGGGTATCACTGACGAGATGACTGGTGCCGGGCACGTTGATCTCGGAGAAGAACAGGTGATGGTAGTCACCCCGCTGGTGATACTGGCAACTCTCGAGCTCGTGCCACGGTGAGGTCCCGTCGTGCTCGAAGAAGACGCCGCCCTCCTCCCACTGCACGAGGGCCACAGAGGTGGCGTAGTGGATGATCCCCCGTTCCCACCCGGGGTATCCGCCCATACGCAGGCCGGCGGTGTTCAGCATGACCCACTGCGAACCGTCGTGAAAGATGAACGGATCCCGGAACGAACTCCACTCCTGGGTCGGCGCCCAGAAGTAGATCAAGCTGTCGGGTTCGAATTGCGGGTTGTACGGATGCTTGTACCAGTGCTCGAGATCGGACGAGAACGCCATGCAGGGACGCTGCACCAGCAATGAATCGACACCGGTGTAGAACATGGCCCAGTTGTTCATGACATCGTGCCACACCACTTCGGGCGCCCAGACCGCGCCGGCGTCGACCCAATCCGGACCGGCCACCAGCACCGGCCCGTGAATCTCCCAGTGCTCGAGATCGGGCGAGGTGGCGTGCCAGATGGTGTCGGCGTCGGCAGCGATGCCCCCCGTCTGCGGCAAGGTGTGGTAGTAGAGGTGGTAAATGCTGTCGGGCCGCACCATGCAGAAATCCCAGACCTGGTAGCCTGGATGCACGAAGTACTTCTGCTCGAAATCGAACTTGACCAGCGCCTCCACGGAACGAGGCGCCAGCAACGCCCCGGAGACGAGCACGAGACAGAAGAGCCAGCTCACAAGCAGAAACTTGACAAGGCGGTATTTCCCGCACGTTCGACTCTGATTCACCGTGGAGCCCTCCGGGCGTTTCAGGGGAGGCAGGGAGTCATTCCGAGGCCGTTGATCACCCCCTTATTATCCCCGAAATCCGATGATATTTCAAGGAACTCTTCCCAAACTGGCCGCCGCGGCCGAGGATCGGGTTATTCGTGACCACCATGCACCCGCCCATCCAGCGCCATTTCCATCTTTGCCGCCGGGTCGGGCTGCGCTAGGATACCCTCCACAACTCAAACGAGGCGGTACCGACATGCCACGGATGGCACCCTCCCGCAGGTTCCTGGCTCGCTTGCGACTGGTCGTTTCCCGGAACGACTGGGTCCCTGTCTGCAGCTGTCTGCTGATTTTGGCGGCGACTTTGCCGTCGTCCTGTCCGGCCGAGCCACCCCCCGGTTACTACGACTCGGTGGACACCGCTACCCAGGCGACGCTGCGCAGCTCCCTGCACGAGATCATCGACGATCATACGCGATTCCCGTACACCGCCGCTTCCACGGATACCTGGGACATCCTCGAACAGGCCGATGAGGATCCGTCAAATCCGGCGAACATCCTCGATCTGTATCGGAACGGGAGCCACCTGAAGTTCGGCGGCGGCACTGGGCCGTACAATCGCGAGCACGTCTGGCCCAAGTCGTACGGCTTTCCCGACGACAACTCGACGAACTACCCGTACACGGACTGCCACTGTCTCTTCCTGTGCGATTCCAGCTACAACAGTTCACGCGGGAACAAGCCGTTCCGCTACTGCAGTCTGATGTGCAGCGAGAAGGTCACCGTGCTGAACATCGGACAGGGCGGCGGCAGCGGCTCCTACCCGGGCAACTCCAACTGGACCACCGGCTCGGGCACGAGCGGCACCTGGGAGACCTGGGTCTGCCGCCAGGGCGACGTGGCGCGGGCGCTGCTGTACATGGAGGTGCGGTATGAGGGGGGCACCCACGGGGTCAGCGGCGCGTCGGAACCTGACCTGATATTGACTGACGACGAGCTGCTCATCGCCGGCAGCAACACCGGCGACAACGAGGCGGTCGGGTACATGGGCCTCCGATCGGTATTACTGGACTGGCATCTGACGGATCCGGTGGACGACCTGGAGCGGGATCGGAACGACGTCGTCTACTCGTATCAGGGGAACCGGAATCCGTTCATTGATTTTCCGGAGTGGTTCGAGGTCGTGGTGGTGGAGGTACGGAAGAGTTCCTGGGGGGCGCTGAAGGAGCTGTTCCGGTAAGGTATCATCCGTGGATCAGGTGTTTTTCACTGTACATCGAGTAAATTCGCCTGGCGCCACACCAGCATCGTGGCGGCTATCAGCAAGATCGCCAGACCAGCAAGAGCCGGATCGAAACTCCCGGTAACATCGCAGCACCAGCCCGCCAGCACGGGCGAGATGGCGGCCACTATGTTGGCCGAGAAGAGCAGTCCGTAGACCTGGGCTACATGCTCCTCCCCCCAAATCCTGGCGACGCTGGCGGCGTAGATCACCAGTACTCCGCCGTAGTTGAACCCGGTCAGGCAGGCGACGGCAAGATAACCGGTTGTTGAATCCACAAGCCACAAGGCGGCCAGCAGAACGGCGGCCTGCAGGACCAGATCGAGCTGGATGGCGCGGGACGGGCGGATCCGGTCGGCCACCCAGCCCCAGACGATACGCCCCAGGGCGTTGGCGACGGCGAACAGGGCGACGGCCTTGACGCCGAGTTGCAGGTCCGGACCGGTGTAGAGCTGCTTCAGGTTGGCGTTGGCGGCGAAGCCGGCGGCGAGGCCGGTTATCATGGCGAGGTAAAGAATCCGGAAGCGGTTGTCGCTCACGATGGTGCGCAGCCGGAGGCGGTGACGCGGTTCGGGCCGGCTGCCGGGCGGTTCGCGCATGGTCGTGCCCGCCAGGGTGATAAGGACCAGGAAGGCGAGACCCAAGAGCGCGAAGACGTCGAAGGGACTCTTGCCGTGGGCCGCCATGAGGTGGCTGCCCAGGTAACTGACCAGTGCCGCGCCGCCACCGAAACCGGCCACGGCGATGCCTGTGACCAGGCCCCGGTGCTCGGGGAACCAGCGAATACTGACCGTGATGGGCACCAGGTAGGCCAGGCCGGCGCCGAAACCAGCCACGAGGCCGATGCCGAGGATCGTCGGGGCGATGCTCGTCCCGCCGAGGGAGGCCAGCAGCCAGCCGCCGCCGAAGAGCACGCCGCCGGTTTTCGCGCAGGTCCGCGGGCCGAAGCGCGGGATGGCCCAGGCGCCGGCGAGGACCACGGTGGC
>JBDRBC010000446.1:0-2775 GCA_043823125.1 bacterium
TCGTGCCGGTGCCCCCGGATCGCCTCGTCCAGCGTTTCCGGCGGAATGGCCCCGGTCGTTCGCATCCAGTACGCCACGGCCGCCAGCGCGGCACCCTTGGCCCCCGCCTTCTCGCGGAACGGCGCCCGCACGCAACCAGCCGGCAAGACGTCGTTCTGGAGCGAATCGTCCACCACGACATTGCTCGCAACCGGGATGCGGGCCGCCACCTGGTTCAGGCCGTTCTCGGACACGGCGATGATGGTATGCGGCGTGTCGATGGCGGTGTACTGGATCTTCTCCGGCGACAGGATCACCTCGGCGACGGAGAAACCGGTCCCCACGGTGATGGGGTACTCCCCCTTGTTCGTCGCCTGCAGTCCGGCCAGCATGCCGGCCTTGGTCAGGAGCTGTCCCGCCGACTGCACGCCCTCCCCCGCCGATCCCGCCAGGATGATGCCGATGGGTCCGTCGACGTTGGCCGCGAAAAGGGCCGGCACCAGCTCGAGGGCGGCAAACAGTGACTCCGTATCACGCGGCTGCAACGGCACGTGTTGATGGTTCGCGCGGTGAATCGTCTCGCCGTACTCCAGGGTCTCCTTGAGATCCTTGAGTTTCTTGATGCCGTGAGCCGGGCAGTTCTCCACGATCTCGATGAGCGAGAATCCCTTGGTCGTGAGAGCCTCTTCCCATATCTCCGCCGTGTCGCCGCCGATGAACGTTCGCGCCACGAACGCGGCGCCCGCGCAACGGGCCAGTTCACAGATGTCGTACGGCCGGATCTGCCCGCCAGCGGCGGCCGGCTCGTCCTTGAACCCCCGCGGCGACAGTCCGCTGCGCTGACCGCCGGTCATGGAGTAGACCAGGTTGTTCAGGACGACCAGCGTGATGTCGACATTCCGCCGCGCGGCCTCGAGTAGATGCTGCAGTCCGATGGTGGCGCCGCCGTCCCCCTGGAAGGCGATGACTTTCTTGCCTTCGCCAACCCCGTACCGGATACCGGTGGCCAGGGCGGTGGCTCGGCCGTGCAGGCCGTGCACGGTGTGGCAGCTCAACAGGCCGTCGATGAGACTGCAACAGCCGATGTCGCTCACCACGACCACGTCCCGCTCGGTCAGTCCGAGCTTCGCCACGGCCTTGCCCATGTTCTTGGTCACGACGGTGTGCCCGCAGCCGGGGCAGAACGGCATGGCGCCGTGCGCTAGGATATCGTGCGACATCGTTCCACTTCCTTGATGATCTCGGCAGGCGAGATGAGCTTGCCGATCTTGTTGACACGTCCCGTGGGAAGCTTCTTGTCCCGGCCGAACAGCATTTCCGCCAGCTGCCCTGCGTCGTTCTCCTCGGCGATGACGATCCGGGAGTACCGCGCCAGGATATCGTCCAGATCCGCAGGGAGCGGAATGAGGCTCTCGAGCACCAGCACCGAAACCGGTTCGCCGCGTTCGCTCAGCTGGGCCGCCGATTCCCGCACCGCTCCGGCCGTGATGCCGTAGGTCACGACGAGTGTCTTGGCGCCCGCCGCTTCCTGCAGGCTGTAGCGATTGAAGCGATCACTGGCCAGTTCGATCTTGGTGCGCAGGCGACGGGTGTTGGCGATGGCGTCGGGGGTGGCCTTGCGGATCAGCCCCTCGACGTTGTGGGTCGACGCGTTGAAACGGACCTGGTGCTCCAGATTGCCCACCGGAAGAAAAGGCGGTACCTGGTCGGGACCCGGCTCATAACTCTGGTAACTGCCCGATCCACTGTGCAGCGGCCACGACGCCCGCTCGATTTCCGGCAGCGTTTTCAGTTCCAGGCTTTGACTGGTCATGACCATCTCTTTGGACGTCAGCAGGACCACCGGCGTCCGGAGTGCGAGGGCCGTTTCGACGGCATGCTCGGCGAGATCCCAGCAACCGGTGATGTCGGACGGGCAGAACACGGGCAACGGATAGCCGCCCGAGATGGCGCCCCG
Source organism: bacterium (assembly GCA_043823125.1). Lineage (GTDB taxonomy): Bacteria > Krumholzibacteriota > Krumholzibacteriia > LZORAL124-64-63 > LZORAL124-64-63 > JBDRBC01. The sequence continues at coordinate 1,937 of JBDRBC010000446.1, forward strand.
CAGCAGCAGCAGATCTCCCTGGGCGCCCGTGGTGGCCGAACCGGTGCTGGGTCCCAGGCGCTGGACCAGCACGATCACCAGCGGTAACTCCATCAGGTACGCCATGTTCAGGGTTTCGAGCATCAGGGCGAAACCGGGAAACGACGTGGCGGTCAGCGGCAGCTTGCCCGCGGCGGCGAATCCCACCGCCCACTGCAACGTGGTGATCTCGTCGGGCGCAGCCAGGGCCACCGGAATTCGTTTCTGGGCGTAGGCGTAGATCCAGTTGGCGGGAGTGATGGGGTAGCCGATGTAGACATCCACCCCGGCGCGGGCCATGGCCTCGACGAGCACCAGCGACCCGTCAATCATGACGCGTGATTGTGTCTCGGTTTTCATTGATGTGGTCCTCCTCGGGGGGAAACATAGTCATTGCCGGGGGTCGGCGGCAAAAGAAATCCCTCCCCGAAAACGGCCCTGGATTGTCATGGCGGGACTACGGTGGCTTGGCGATGCTCGTCCGGTGGGAACAGAGATATCATTCAAGCCGTCCCCCTCGTTTTCCGATAAACGGAATCGCAGGCACAAAATCCATGGCCACCACCTTTTTCAGGAGTCAGTTCGATGGATTACCGGCAAAGCCCTCGTCACAGCACGGTGTTCCACTCCGAAATCTCGAATGCCGACACCCACGAGGTCATCGGTCATCAGCTCAACATCTCGGAGCACGGCCTGTGCATGCTGACACATTCACCGTACGCAGAGGACGAAGTACTCCGGCTGGAACTCAAGCTCCCCTCCCCGTGTGGTGAAGCCTCCACGGTGTTTTTCGAGGCTGTCGTGTGCTGGTGTGGCGTCGA
>JBDRBC010000447.1:0-3608 GCA_043823125.1 bacterium
GTCCTGCTGGATCGCTGGAAGCGGAGGTAAGGTTGCTCATGCGAAATATTTACGCGGTAATGTTACTTCTGGCGCTGTGTGCTGTCTGCCTGCCGCTTGTTGCCGTGGCGAGCGCACCCACCACCGCCGACTCCGCCGCCGTGGCGGCCAACCACGGCGAGCTGCACGTCGTCGCCTGCTCGCATCTGGACACCCAGTGGCGCTGGACAATCCAGCAGACCATCGCCGAGTACCTGCCGGCCACGCTGCACGAGAACTTCGCCCTGTTCGAGAAGTATCCCGACTATGTGTTCAGCTTCGAGGGAGCTTTTCGCTACCAGCTCATCAAGGAATATTACCCCGAGGAATACGAGCGGATGAAGGAATACATCCGAACAGGTCAATGGCGTGTAGTCGGCAGCTGGCTCGACGCCGTGGACACCAACATCCCGTCGCCCGAGTCGTTGATCCGGCACACTTTGTACGGCAACGGTTTCTTCCGGCGGGAGTTCGGCGTCACTAGCCGGGACGTCTTCCTGCCGGACTGCTTCGGCTTTGGTTTCGCCCTGCCGTCGGTGGCCGCCCACTGCGGCTTGCTGGGTTTCTCGACCCAGAAATTGAGCTGGGGCTCGTCGGTGGGTATCCCGTTCGACATCGGCCTGTGGGAGGGAGTGGACGGCTCGACCCTGGTGGCGGCCCTCAACCCCAGCGCCTACGTCAGCCGCATCGGGAGCGACCTGAGCGCCGATTCCACCTGGGTGTCCACCGTGGCGCGGCAAGGGGCGGAATCGGGTCTGTACGCCGGCTACAAGTACTTCGGCACCGGCGACACCGGCGGCGGGCCGACGGACGAATCGGTGGCGTGGTTGCAGCGGAGCATCGATGCCGATGGGCCACTCACGGTGAGGAGCGTGGCCGCGGACGACCTGGCGCGTGAAGTGACCCGAGACCTGTCTGCAGACGAACTTGCCAGGTTGCCACGCTACCGCGGCGAGATGCTCATGACCAAACACGGCGCCGGCTGCTACACGTCCCAGGCGGCCATGAAGCGCTGGAACCGGCAGAACGAGATCCTGGCCGACGCGGCGGAGCGGGCGTCGGTGATCGCGCACTGGCTGGGGGCGTGCGAGTACCCGCGGGGGACCCTGGAGGAAGCGTGGACTCGGTTCCTGTGGCATCAGTTTCATGATGATCTGACCGGGACGAGTATTCCGGAGGCTTACACTTTCTCTTGGAACGACGAGATCCTGTCGTTGAATCAGTTCGCGGCGGTGTTGACGGATGCTGTGGGCGGCGTGAGCCGGGCGCTGGATACGCGGGTGGCGGGGACGCCGGTGGTGGTGTTTAATCCCCTTTCTATCGAGCGGGAGGATATCGTCGAGGTTCGAATGGTTTACTCCGGAGAACAGAGATCCGTTCGTGTGTTTGGACCCGATGGCGAAGAGGTGCCAGCACAGATCAATCCAATTCTTGCCCAGGTCAGAATGAACGGAAAGTCCGAGACGACCCGTTATTCGACGGTAACCTTTCTGGCCAAGGTCGGGCCCGTTGGTTTCTCGGTATACGATGTGCGACTGACAGAAGAACCGTGTGCTCTCGCCACTGGTCTGGCGGGATGCGACACAATGCTCGAGAACTCGAATTACAAGATATCGGTTCGGGGATCCGAGCTCTATTCGATTTTTGACAAACGGTATGATCGGGAGTTGCTGGCCTCACCGATCCGGCTGGAACTGCTCGGGAATGCGCCGGAAAACTGGGCGGCATGGGAGGTCGACTACGAAGATCTGATGGCAGATCCGCATCCCGTGCAAGCCAAATACTATTCGGTGGAGCTTATCGAGGAAGGGCCAGCTCGAATGTCCATGCTCCTCCAATTCAGTGATTGGGGGTCGACGTTTCGCTATCGCATCGATGTGGCGGCTGGTTCAGCCGGAAATCGGATCGAGGTCACTCTCGACATCGACTGGAATACACCGCAGGCCTTGCTCAAGGCGGCGTTTCCCCTGGCAATCACCGGTGGCAAAGCCACCTACGATTTACGACTGGGAACGGTTCAGCGAGGGGTCAATACTCAAACCTTGTACGAGGTGCCTGCTCAGCGCTGGGCGGATCTTACTGCGGATGATGGTGGCCGAGGCGTGGCGATCCTCAACGACAGTCGGTATGGGTGGGATCGACCCGATGAACAGACCCTGCGACTCAGCTTGATCCATACACCCGCAGTGAATGATCGCTGGAAGTGGATCGACGACCAGAAGTCACAGGATCTCGGACATCACCGAATTCGATATGCCATCTGCTCACACGAAGGTGGATGGCAATCCGAGGTTCCCTGGCAGGCCGATCGGTTCAATCAGCCGTTGCTGTCGTTCTGGGCGCCTCAGCATCCTGGTGCGCTGGGAAAGCAATTCTCTTTTTGCCAGGTCAGTCAATCTCGGGCCACGGGTATCTCGGACCAGAGTGTTGATGATATGCTTCCCACAGTGGCGGTTCGTGCGATCAAGCTCGCTGAAGAGAACAGCGAGTTTGTGATCCGTTTGCAGGAGCTGGTGGGAGAAACTGCGGAGGATATCGCGATCGAGTTACCCCGGCCAATACTGTCGGTTCACGAAGTGAATGGCGCCGAGGAACCTTTGGCAGGTGCGGGAACGATGGACTGGCCGGATCAACCACGTGGCGATTTCAGGCTTGAAGATGGAGTTCTGCTGTGTGATCTCGATCCCTACCAGCCTCGGGCATTTGCAATAAGGCTAGCCGAGGCACCTGACCGACTTGAAGCGCCTACGGTGCAGATGTTGACGTTACCGTACAATCGAGACGGAATCAGCCGTGACGATAATCGGGCCGATGGGGATCTCGATGGGCAGGGCCACAGTCTGGCAGGTGAATTGGTCAGTGACCAAATTGTTCGGGAAGGGATCCCCTTTCAAACCGGTCCACAGGAACCGGGTCAGGCGAATGTCATGGCGTGCCGGGGGCAAACCATTTCCCTCCCCGCGGGGGATCACGACAAGCTCTACTTTCTCGCCGCATCCACCAGTGGCGGAAGTCGCGCCGCCTTCACTGTCGATGGACAGGAATACCTGCTGTGGATTCAGGATTACTCAGAGCCCGTGGGACAATGGGATAATCGGATGGTCGGCGGTTATCTCTACGAAACTCCTGATACGATTACTCCTGCGTATATCAACCGAGCCGACGCTGGCTGGGTAGGCACTCACCGACATGGAGCGGAAGGGCAGAACGAACCGTATGTTTTCACCCAATTCTTCAAGTATCGATTGGATATTCAACCCGCGGCCAAGGTACTGTGTTTACCCGATGATCCCGATATCATCATTTTCGCGGCCACCCTTGCCAGGAACGAGAATGCCGATATCCGACGTGCCTGGCCTCTCTACGATGAATATCGACATTCGAGTGTCGAGGTCATATCTCCGAGGCGAGTATTTGTCGATTCGATCCCGGTGATCTTGCGATCGCATAATCCCGATCCGGTGATTTATTACGACCTCCTTGGTGATGATCCAACCCGGTCCAGCCCAAGATACGATGGGCCGATTACCCTGACGGGCACCACGACTTTACGGGCACGCGCCTTTGAAGCGAAGTATGCATTGGGAATG
>JBDRBC010000448.1:0-14408 GCA_043823125.1 bacterium
CACCGAACCGCGGGAGTCGATCTGCGTGAACTCCGCCTCTCCGTCTTCTTTTCTGGTGCTGGTTTTACTGACGTTGATGGTTCTGCAAGCGCCTTGCCGGGCTCTTTCCGCCGTGGCGCCGTGTCCAGAACCGCTGACGCCCGAGGAGTGGCAAACCGACCCGGAAGCCGCGCCGGATCACGGATTCGACCTGAGACCGTACGTGTCGGGCCAGACCGCGGCGATCCTGGCGCTGGGTGGACTGGCCGCCGCCATCGCCTGGAACAACGAGGATCCGGTGGCCATCCAAGAGCGGCTGGACCGCTCGACTTTCGATGCGATCATGGATATCGGCAACGCCTACGGGGGCGGTCTGGGTCTGGGCGGGAGCACCTTGACCCTGCTGGCGGTGGGGGGTTTCACCGGCAACGATCAGCTCACGAGCTTCGCTTCCGACCTCTGCTGGTCCTATCTGGCCACTGCCACATTCACGGGAATCATCAAGCACACGGTGGACCGGCCCCGTCCCTCCGAAGGCGGGCTCTCGTTCCCCTCAGGCCACACCTCGTCCGCCTTCAGTGCGGTTCCGATCGTTTTCCACCATCTCGGCTGGCAAGCGGGTGTGGGCGCCACCTTGATGGCCACGGCCACCGGGTTGGGACGGGTGGAAGAGAAATGTCACTACCTGTCGGATGTCCTGTTCGGCGCCGCCATCGGCCTGGCCGTGGGTGACGCCGTGATCCGGGGCAAGCATCGTGGAGCGGGAGCGAGTGGTCTGAGCATGGCTCCGCGGGGGATTACGTACAGGATGCGGTTCTGAGGACCCGTGCTCGAGCCCGGCCCCGACCCGATTCAGTGCGGTGTGTCGCCGCCATCCTGGAGCTGGAGAAACCGTTCGATTCGTTCTGCCAGGCCATCTTCTTGAAACCGCCGCGCCAGCCGCAACGCCGCCGAGGCAGTATCCACCGCTTCCGCTTGCAAGCCGATGCCCAGCAACACGCCGGCCAGGCTGAAGACAGTCTGGGGCTGGTCGGGATCGAGCCGCAAGCTCTGCTCGAGATGCTGCCTCGCCCGGACGAAATCTTGCTGACCGTAATGGATACGGGCGAGCTGGTTGTGAACCGGGATCTGCTCCGGGTCGATCACGAGGGATAACTCGAAGACCCGCACCGCATCCTCGTGCCGGTTCAGTTTCAGATACGTCATGCCGAGGTTGTAATACGTCGCCTTGATACTCGGATCGATGGCCAGGACTTTTTCGAAGGTAATCGCCGCCTCGGCGAGCTGTCCCGTCTGCCCCAGCGCGATGGCCAGATTGTTCAGCCCTTCCGGCTTGTGGGGGTTGATCCGGACGGCTTCGCGCAGGGCCGATACCGCCTCATCGAACCGACCCAGACTGTTGAGTGCGATACCGTACTTGGCGAACGAGTAATAGTCGTCGGGCTCCATGACCTGGGCCTCACGGAAGGCAACCAGCGCCGCTTCGAACTGGCCCTGCGCCATGGCGATCAGACCGAGCTGGTAACGGGCCTTGAAACAGTGCGGCCGTTCCGCCAGGATCGACTCACACTCGTCCCGGGCGTCTTCGTACTGCGCGAGGAGCAAATGTTCCTCGACTTGCGCCATGGCCACGTGTAACGAGATCAAGTCCTTGGGATCTTCCTGGTCGGTCAGTGGCGTATTCTCCGTGGCGACACTCCCGGACACATATCCGAGCGACGCGAGCCGCCGCCGGGCCTGTTCATCCAGCTCGACCTGGCTGCTGGCGGCTGTTTCGCGTTTCGTTTCGCCGAGTATAAGCGGCAACTGTTCGTGTAACCTTCCCGCAAGCTCCGGGTGATCGGACCAACGATTGGTCGTCTCGCCGGGGTCGCGGGTCAGGTCATACAGTTCGGGTCGGGCAGTGTGGATGTATTTCCACTGCGGCCCCACCACCGCCTGCAGACTGGCGCCACCGTACTTGGTGGGGATCAAGCTCTCGCAATAGACGAACCGCTCGCTGTCGGCGGACGAATCCGTCGCCAGGAGATTCTTACCGGGCAGGGCCTCCGGTGGCGACAAATCGAGCAGGTGACACACGGTCGGTACGATATCGATCAGGCCGACCGGATCGGCCACCTGGCGGCTCTGTTTCTCATGGGGCAACTTGAGCAGGAGCGGCACCCGAACCGCGCTCTCGTAGACAAAAAAGCCGTGCTCCAGTTCACCGTGTTCCTGCAGCATCTCGCCGTGATCGCCCGTGACGATGATCAGGCTGGTATCGTAGAGATCGAGATCCCGTAACGTATCGAGGACCTCGCCCAGGCAGTGATCGGTATAGGCGATTTCTCCGGCGTACAAATCGTCGGCGAAACGACTCGCAAACGGTTCGGGCGGATCGTAGAGCGTGTGCGGATCGTAATAATGGAGAAACAGGAAAAAAGGTGAGCCTTCACGCTGCGCCAGCCACTCGGTGGCCAACCGGCTCGTTTCCGCCCCCTTCTGTTCATTGAAAACATTACCGTCATCCGAACTCGAAAAATCGTCATCATACTGGCTGAACCCACGATCCAGGGCGAACTGGGAATCCAGGATGAAAGAGCCGACAATGGCCGCGGTCTCGTATCCGGCATCCCGCAGCAATTCCGCCAGGGTAATATTATCTGCACCGAGCCGGTAATCCAGATTGTCGCGCACGCCGTGATACTGCGGCAACGTACCGGTGAACAGCGAGCAGTGGGCCGGCAGGGTCAAGGGCACCGGAGAATAGGCGCGCGTGAACAGGAGACTCTCCCGGGCCAGCTCGTCGAGACGGGGGGTGGTATTCCGGGGGAATCCGTAGCAACTCAGGTGATCGGCGCGGCAGGTGTCGACCGTGATCACGATCAGGTTGTATCGGGTCCGGGAACCCGACAACAGGGTGGCGCCCCAGACGCAAACACCCAGGAATACCAAACCCAGGGTCCACCAGATCATCCGTCGACGCGGTAATCGAGACTTCATCTGTTTCGAGTTCATCGAGTCCTTCTAGGGTGTAGCAAACACACCCGACAGACCCCGGCATCGGGCCTGGAATCGGGGGCCGTGATCAAAATAACGCTGCATCGATCGACGGGATGTCGCCAAAGCAGGTCGTGTGGGGGGATACAAGCTGGAATAATATCCGGAGCCAGGACGTCCAGTGTCAAGATCGTAAACGAACGAATACCATGTATTTATGGTGGGAGATCGATTAGATGCCCGGATAGGGTATCGCGCACGACTTCAATCGTAGCCAACAATTCCGGATCCAGGTTGCCGAGGTACAAATAACAGAACGGCGAGACCGGATCCGTCTCACCGCTCTGGTTCTCGCCGGGGAAGGCCGGTGCTTAACTCAGCACGGGGCGCCGGCTTTCCCGAACAGCACCACCGTGCTCCGCCGGTTCCTGTCACGCTGCTGCACGGTGAGTCCGGCCCACCGGGCCAGCTCGAGTTCGGTGTCGAGTTCCTCGTCCGAAACGTGCCCGCTCGGTTCGGCCAGCAATAGACGACCATCCGGACGCAGGGTCTCGGCGATGTCGAGGAAGAACCGCTCCTGATCGGGCACCTCGTGCACCACGTGGTAGGCCAGGGCGAAATCCACTATCCCGGCCAGATCATCAAGGCCAAGCCGTTCCGGCGCGCAGATCCGGGTCTCGATGATACGATCCAGTTTCTGCCGATGTATCTTGCCAGCGAGCGTCTCGATCATCCGCTCCTGCACATCGACCCCCACCACACGGCCCCGGGGACCGACCAGTCGCGCCAGCGGCAGGGTGAAGAATCCCATGGCGCAGCCCAGGTCGAGGACCGTCATGCCCGGCTTCACATGGGGCGCCAGGATGGAGTTTGGATTCTCGAACAACCGCCGCAACGGACTCGCCAGCAGATACCCGATCCACCAGGGACAGACGCGGTGTGATTTGCGGTCCTGAGACGCCGGAGTGTTCGGTCTGGATTCATGAGCTAGCTCTGGCATGGTCTGGCTCCTTGATGTCTCGCCCCATCGTAGGGTTCGAGGTTGCGAAAGTATTTACCCTTGACAATGCGAGTAAATGCTCATATTCAATTTATGAGTAATTACTCGATCGAGCTACTCGCTTTCCGGAGAGGGTTTCATGAAACAGGACGATTCAGTAAGCGGTTATAATTCAACAAGTTCTGGAGTGTACCCGGGTACACCAGGATCTTCGACTGGTCACCCTGCTCAGATTTCAGACCAGGTTTCCGATCAGGGTTCCGATCAGATGTCCGACCACGTCCCGGTGCTCGACCAGGTCGATCCGGACCCCACCGGTTCGGCGACCCCCCGCAAGCACCCGCGTCAGGATCGGGCCCGGGAAACCGTGACGGCCATCGTGCAGGCCGGTGCGGAACTGATCGTCGAACTCGGGTACGCCGGCGCGACCACCAACAAGATCGCCAAACGCGCCGGGGTTTCCATCGGGTCGCTGTACCAGTACTTTCCCAACAAGGACGCCATCTTTCTCGCGCTCTTCCAGCAACACCAGGCTGCAGTTCGCCAGATCATCGCCAACTGTCAAACCCAGTTCGACGACCCCGGCATCCCGCTCGCGGAGACGTTACGCGCCCTGTTCAGCAATCTCGTGGAACTGCACGAGATCAATCCGCGGCTCAATCAAGCCCTGGTCCAGGAATTACCCCAGCCCGAGCAGATGGAAATCAAGTGCCAGGCGGAAAACCAGGCCTACATCGAGCAGCTCGAAGCGACCCTCCGCCGACGCCCGGACGTGAACCGGCAGAACCTGGAGATCGCCGCCCATCTTCTGGTGCGAACCACCGGCGCCATCGCGCGCTGGCTGGGCCACGAAGCGCCGCCGGAGCTGGATAAGCGGGAAATCATCGACGAGACCGTGGCCATGCTGGCCGGGTATATCCTAGGAAGTCACTCGTAATTGATGCTTCCGGTGGGTGAAAATGCTATAATCCCTACTGGAAGTACCGCGCCAACACCCGAGACCGCGCCTGACCCACGTCAGGCCATGCATCGTTCTGGACCATCACAACCGTGAAAGGCACTGCCCATGAAGTCTTGCTTTCCCCGCATCACGTGCTGGAGTTGTCTGCTGCTGCTGACTCTCCCACTGACTGTATTCGCCACCGAATTCCATCTGGAAGCCGAGTCGTTCGTGGACTTCTACGAAGTGGGCGGCGACCCCATCGCCTCGGTGGTCGGCCCCGGCTGTAGCGGCGGCAACATGCTCATCGGTCTCGATACCGCCACCGAGTGGACCACCTACGAGATCAAGCCGCCCGGTCTCGGTAGTTACAAGATGATGCTGAAGTGCCGCGGCGACATCGGTGTCTCGTACCAGCTCGAACTGGAGTTCACGCAGCAGGAAACCAGGGACACCCAGATCGTCACCATATCCTTCCAGGGCATGGGGTATGGCTGAAGCTCCTGGATCGTTCCCGCTGGCAGCGGGACCCTGGCCTTCGACAACGTCAAGTTCGACGTCAAGATGACCACCAAAAGCGGCGGTTCGTTGGAGGCCGACTTGTTCATCTTCAACACCACCGTCGACGATACCCATACGAGCTGGGGACAGATCAAGAATCTCTATCGCTGATCTCGATACGGCGCCGGTTCCCCCGCCGGCGCCGCTGCCGTCTGGCGCACGGATAAACAAATGCTGAAGGAGTTCCTCCATGCGTAGTCCGAGTATTGCGACGCGGATCGTGACGATCCTCGCCTTGTTGGTGCTGTGGTGCTGGTTTTCCGGCTGTTCGGAAGAGTCGGACGGTTAGCAACCCCAGATCCGCCACCCGGAGGATTTTATACCGCCGGGGACGACCGGCATGACCAAGAACGGACCCGCCCAGGTCGCCAAGGATCTGCTCGGGCTCTTCGGCTCCCATATCGATCTGGAGATCGCCGGCTGACCATCGGGGGTGTATCATGACCTGCTCGAAGCGGTACCGGTCGCGGCGGTCGGGGATTTATCCGTCGGTGAGAAACCCGAAATGCCGGACCCCTGCAAGCACCCCCGCCGCGAACGGCTCCCGGGCGAAGAACAGTCGAGCCTCGAGGTCCCGCGCGGCCGCCTCCGCCCGGACCGTACCGGCGACGTCGGCCGTGGCGTTGCCCACCACGACGGCGAAACAGCCGCTCACCAGCGGAGCCACATCGTTACCTGAATCGCCAGCGTACACGGTTTGCGCCGAAGACACGCCGAGGACACCTCGTACGAACTGCAAGCAGGTGGACTTGTCCGGTGCCACGTAGTAGCTGCGCTTGAACTCCGACTGATGTTCCGGCTCCTGTAGATGAGCCGACAGCGAAACCTCGAGCTCGTCATCGACCTCGTTCCAGTCGACCTTGCCGAGCCTCGACCGCATCTCCGACCGGTACCGTTCGTCTCGACGCCACCCGTCACCATCACGCCAGTACAGCGTGGTGCCCACATCGCAGCCGAGCAGTCGTGGCACCGGCAGTCCGAATCGATCGACCCCCGTACAGGCCAGCTCGAGATGGTGACCGTGACATATCCTAGCAACAGATCGGAGCAGCCTCCCACGGTGCCGCGGAATGCCGCTATCTCGGCAAGCCGCTCCGGCGAATCGTCGGGCGGGATCACGGTTCCGTCCAGATCGGTGACCAGTAACCAGCGTGCGCTCATCTTGCCTCCCGGGTCCGTTCCATGGTGGACTTCGAGTGTACGCCATCAGGGCCCACGATCAATTCATCGTCTCAACCCTTTACGAACCGTGCCCTTGCCGCTAGGTTGACACAGGAGACTCAAACCTGTCCGTATCGTCGCGAGGTGACGGGGACGCGGATGGCAACCCGGAATCGAGAGATGAGCGAGGACCCGTTACTGGCACACGGCAAACCAGTTCTGTTCGGTGAAGTCCTGTTCGACGTCTTCACGGACGGTACCGAGGTCCTGGGTGGCGCTCCGTTCAACGTGGCCTGGCATCTCCAGGGATTCGATCAGTCGCCCCTGTTCATCAGCAGGGTAGGCCGCGATCGACGGGGTGAAGCGATCGCGGCGAACATGCGTCGCTGGGGCCTCGACACCCGCGGTCTCCAGGTCGATCCTGTCCGCCCCACTGGTGAGGTCCACGCCGAGGTGCGGAGTGGCCAGCCGACCTTCCACATCAACCCCGACCAGGCCTACGACGAGATCGCTAGCGATCCGGAGCTGCTCGCCACCGACCCGGGGCCGATCCTGCTGTATCACGGCACGCTGGCGCTGCGAAGCCAAACGAATCGCTGGACCTGGCGACGGTTGCTGGCAGCACCCGACACCGCCGTGTTCGTCGACGTCAACCTGCGCGCGCCGTGGTGGAAACCCGAAATTGTCCAGGAGGCTCGCGACGGCGGACGGTGTGCGGTGCCTGCCCGGACGGTTCCCGATCTGATTGATTCCGTCGGGGCTGGCGACGCGTTCTGCGCCGTCACCATCCTGGGACTTGGCCAGGGCTGGCCGACGCGGACCGTGCTGGAACGGGTCACCGAGTTCGCCGCCGCCATCTCGCGCCGGGTGCTCAACGAGATCCTGTTGCTGATCGACCGCTACGACCTCTACGGTTCCGTGGCCTATCCGAAGCATCACCGGCCCGAGGACGTGGTCGAGCTGTACCGCCTGGCCGCCGCCAGCGGCGACGTCTTCGTCAATCCCGCCCTCACCGAACCGTTCGGCTTGACCCTCATCGAGGCGGCTGCCAGCGGCATCCCCATCGTGGCGACACAGGACGGCGGCCCCCGGGACATCATCGAGACCTGCCGCAACGGCGTGCTCGTGGACCCCCTCGACCGTGAGGTCATGGGCGAGACCATCCTCTCGTCCATCGAAGATCGGCAACACTGGCGGGATTGCGCCCGCAACGGCCTGGAGCAGGTCCATCGGCACTATTCCTGGGGGAGCCATGTGCGGCGCTACCTGGACAGCGTCAAGACCGTCCTACCCGCGAACCAGTCCGGGAAATTGCCGGCGCCCACGGGCCACAGCACGCTACTCACCGCCGACCGCATGATCATCTCCGACATCGACAACACGCTGACGGGCAGCGACGAGGCATCGCTGTACGCCCTGTTCAAGGTCCTCGGCGAGAATAACCGGCAGACGGCGTTCTGCATCGCCACCGGCCGCGATATCGACGGAGCCCTGGAAGCGCTCGGGGAGCTGGACGCTCCCGTTCCGGAGATCCTGATCACCAACGTGGGCACCGAGATCTACTACCGGGGGCAATCCATCCAGGACCTCTCCTGGGCGAAGAAGATCGACTGCGCCTGGGATCCGGCGGGACTGCGGGCGGCACTCGATGAGCTGCCCGGGCTGTATATCCAGAAACCGCAGCACCAGCGCCGCTTCAAGCTGAGCTACGATTTTGATCCGGAGGAAGCACCCAGCCTGCGGCAGATCAAGCAGCACCTGCGCCAGCGAGGCCTACGGGTCAGGCCTATACTGTCGTTCGAGGCGTATCTCGATCTCATCCCCATCCGTGCGTCGTCGGGACTCGCCATCCGTTTCCTGGCGCTCAAGTGGGGCTTCAGCCCGGATCATCTGCTGGTCATCGGTGACTCGGGCAACGACGAGGACATGCTCCGTGGCGGGACCCTCGGCGTGGTGGTCGGCAATTACAGCCCCGAGCTGGAACCGCTGCGCGGCCGACCCCGGATCTACTTCGCCCGGGGTCGCAACGCGTCCGGAGTCCTGGAGGGTATCGCCCATTACGACTTCATGGGACGGATCCAAGTACCGGAGGATGAACAGGCATGATCAAGGAGATCGAGCGCACACTGCAAGAGCACCGGCAAACTGTCTTCCTGCTGCTGCACCGCTACCTGAAACGGAAGAAGCCACTGCTGCTCCGGTCCGACCTGGTGGACGAGTTCGAGACCTTCTGCGAGACCGACGAAGGGCGGATCCTGCGCGGGACCGTGCTCGACAGGGCGATCCACTTGGCCCAGGAGGCGCTGGTTCAGGCCACATCATCCTACATCGCGCTGCGTGATGGGGTGGCGAGCTGGCAGTTCCTGCACCTGGACGCGGACAGCCTGCATTGCCGCGAGGTCGGCGTTTCGGAATTCCTGGCCGCCAAGGAACACCTCGTGAACGGCTGGCACGGCACGGACGACTGGGTACTGGAGGTGGATCTCGGGCCGTTCGAGCGGGACTTTCCGCGCTTGCGGGAGACTCGCTCCGTGGGACGCGGCGTGGAGTTCCTGAACCGTTATCTCTCCGGGCGGTTGTTCGAGCAGCTCGGCAAGGGCGACCAGCGACTGTTCGATTTCCTGCGCCTGCACCAGGTACGCGGGCAACAGCTCATGCTCAACGATCTGATCCGCAACCTCGAGGAGCTGCGGGCCGCGCTCCGTCAAGCGCGGGGACTGCTGGACATGCAGCCAACCGGGACCGGCGGGGATGTCGTGGAGCACGATCTGCGCAAGCTCGGCTTCGAGGGCGGCTGGGGGGACACAGTCGATCGCATCCGGCAGAGCATGGACATGCTGACAGACATCCTCGAGGCGCCGTCCCCCGACCAGCTCGCGCGTTTCCTGGCCCGGATCCCGATGATCTTCTCCGTCGTGATCCTCTCTCCTCACGGCTACTTCGGGCAGAACAACGTCCTCGGCATGCCCGACACGGGTGGCCAGGTAGTCTACATCCTCGACCAGGTGCGAGCCCTCGAAAGTGAGATGTACCGCTCGATCAAAGCCCAAGGTCTCGACATCGACCCCAGGATTCTGGTTGTCACCCGGCTCATCCCGGAGGCAGGCGACACCCGCTGCGACCAGCCACGCGAACGGATCAACGGCACGCGGAACGCCTCGATCATCCGGATTCCGTTCCGGGACGAGAATGGCGAGATCGTGCCGAACTGGATCTCACGTTTCAAGATCTGGCCCTACCTGGAACGCTTCACCGGGGAGGTCGAGAAGGAGATCCTGGCCGAACTGGGCGGGCGACCGGCACTGCTCGTCGGCAACTACTCCGACGGAAACCTCGTTGCGACCCTGCTCAGCCGCAGCCTCGGCGTGACCCAGTGTAACATCGCGCACGCCCTGGAGAAGACGAAGTACATCTACTCCGACCTGTACTGGCAAGATCACGAGGAGGAGCACTCCTTCGCCTGCCAGTACACGGCCGACTTCATCGCCATGAACGCGGCCGACTTCATCATCACCAGCACCTATCAGGAAATCGCCGGCACGGAAGCCGGCGTCGGACAGTACGAGAGTTACAGCGCGTATTCGCTGCCCGGCCTGTACCGGGTTGTCGGCGGCATCGATGTCTTCGATCCCAAGTTCAACATCGTCTCGCCGGGGGCTGATCTCGGGACCTTCTTTCCCTTCACCGAGAAACAGCGCCGGCCTCGTGAGCTGCGGGAGGCCGTGTCCGCTCTGGTCTACGGGCCGCCGAGCGACACCGCTCGCGGCCAGCTGCCGGAGTCACGCAAGCCGTTGCTGTTCGCCATGTCCCGTCTGGACCGGATCAAGAACGCCGCGGGTCTCGTGGAGTGGTTCGCGCGCAGCCCCGAACTCCAGGCGGAGGCGCAGCTGTTCCTGGTCGGCGGATACATCGATCCGAACCGGTCCCGCGACACCGAGGAACAGGAACAGATCCGCCGCATCCACGAGCTCTTCGACAGGTACGGGCTGGAGGACAGGGTCCGCTGGATCGAGATGCAAGCCGAGAAGGTTCTCGTGGGCGAGCTCTACCGCTTCGTGGCCGATACGGGCGGCGTGTTCGTCCAACCCGCCCTGTTCGAGGCGTTCGGTCTGACCGTGATCGAGGCCATGAGCTCCGGATTGCCCACCTTCGCCACCCGCTACGGCGGGCCGCTCGAGAGCATCGAGCACGGGGTATCGGGATTTCATCTCGATCCCAATCACGGCGACGAGGCCGCCCGCCAGATGGCCGAGTTCCTGAGTTCGGCGAGCCAGGACCCCCGGATCTGGCAGGAGATCTCCGAGGGCTCGCTGCAGCGCGTGGCGGAACGGTACACCTGGAAGCTGTACGCGAAGCAGATGCTCTCGCTGTCACGGATTTACGGATTCTGGCGCTACATCACGGACATCGAGCGCGAGGAGACGCAACGCTACCTGGACATGTTCTACGGGCTGATGTACCGCCCCCTCGCCAGCAGGGTGCTGTCGGGCGCCACCGCGACCGAACCCGGACGGCAGCCCCGCCTTGTCTTCCCCTGAGCCGACGCTGCTCGAGGACGAAGGTGGGACCGGAACGCATCCCGGCGTTTGTCGCCAGAACATAGAGACACGGGGCGGCCCCGGGCAGCACGTTGAAGATCTCCCAGCCCTCCTCTTCGAACCAGTTGAGCTGATCCTGTAACGTCCTCTTATTGTCGCACTGAGCGACTCTCCAGTTGTAGGGCATGAACATCACCTCATTCCCTGCCCGAGCGGTCATCACTCATTCAGTCGAGCACTCTCGTCCAATCACTCGTCAGTCAGCGAACATCCGTATCTCCCGGCTCCCGGGTACTCCTCCTGCGAGTCTGGGGTGATCTCCGGCTTGTCCCGGACCACCCCCGCCGGGAGGTCCACCACGATATCCGCATGGAGCACGTCGACATCCCTGATGTCCTCCGTCGAGAGGAGCACCTGCTTGCCGCGGCCCCGGTTCTCGATGTCCACGATGCAGTACGGGACGAGCGGGTCGTTCAGGATTCCCTCCGGGACCGTAACACCTCCGGAAACCGGAATGACGTGCCGGACCATCCACGAGTACTCGTCGACCAAGAAGTCCTCCAGATGGGAGACATCATCATCGATCGCCCGGGTGCGGTATCGCTGGAGGTTGCGCAGAGAGTTCAGTATCGCCCGTTCACCTGTCTTTCCGTGCCGATTATCCGTCCTCTGATCCCTTAATCGGGGCAGATGTGGCGTAACTGATTGCCACAACTACGAGAACAGCCCGTCACTCCTTTCACCAATGCCGTTGAAATAATGATTGTGATAGCAATGATTGGTGTTATATTAATTGCTCTTGCACGATTATCAAGGAAAGCGCCACGGCTACCTGTCGAGGATAACTCATTGTGAAAAAACAAATTCGAATGTCGAAGGCCAAATCACCAGTAACTCCAGTCTGACTGGAATCACGCGGAGACGCTGGGTAACCCCCAGCAAGGCGAGGAATAGAATTGTCTGACGAGATCGATAAAAATCAGTGCGCCGATGAACATCTAGAGCTCACGGATATCCCGGAGAGCCGTTACGGCCGGCGGGTGCTTTTCGCGCTACGGCGGGTGATACGCGCCATCGACATCTACTCCCGGAAACTCGTCTCCGAGCATCAGATCACCGGCCCACAGCTCGTCTGCCTGAACAGCATCGTGGAGACAGGTCCCATCACGGCGACGGATCTTGCCTACCAAGTGCACCTGAGCGCCAGCACCGTGGTGCGCATCGTCGACAAGCTGGAGAGTCGCGGACTGGTCCAGCGTCAGCGCCAGCTGGACGACCGGCGCCGGGTCCATGTGACGGCCACGGTCGCCGGCCACGAGCTCTCGGCCAAGGCCCCGTACTCGGACAAGCACCCCCTCCGCAAGGCGCTCCGTCAGCTGCCGACCGAGCAGCAGGACACCATCGCCTCCCTGCTGGAGAATCTCGTCGATCTCATGGATGCCCAGGCGCTGAGCACCTCGCCCGTCATCGAGGTGGGGAGCATCTGCGCCACACCGCCGAACGCCCCCGCCGAGCTGGAATTGGACCGGTGCTCCCTCGCCTCATCGAACCCGCACTCGACAACGGAAGGCTCTTGACATAGCCAGCATGTCCACCCGCCAGAAAGAACTGGCGGCACTGATCAGCACCGAGAACGACCGGCCGCACTGGCGAAGCTGGCGGTGGCAACTCCGGCACGCCATCACCGATATCGACACCTTCGAGCGGCTCAGCGGCATCGCCTTTCCGGAAGACCTGCGGCGGGACCTGCTGCTGACCCTGGCCAAGTTTCCCCTCTCGGTGACGCCGTACTACCTGTCGCTCATCGACGTGAACGACTGGCAGAACGACCCCATCTTCAGGCAGTCGTTCCCTGCGCCGAGCGAACTGAACCTGAGCCGGTGCGATATGATCGATCCCCTGGCCGAGGATATGGACAGCCCCGTGCCCCGGATAACGCACCGCTATCCCGACCGGGTCCTGTTCATGGTCACCGATCTCTGCGCCATGTACTGCCGCCACTGCACCCGCAAGCGCAAGGTCGGCGACGCGGACACGACCCCCGGCCGCCAGGAGCTGCAAACGGCCATCGATTACATCCGCGCCACACCACAGGTGCGCGACGTGCTGCTGTCGGGCGGGGACCCGTTCCTGCTGTCGAACAGCAAACTCGACTGGATCCTCACCGAGCTGCGCACAATCGAGCACGTGGAGGTCATCCGCATCGGCACCCGGACCCCGGTGGTGCTGCCGTACCGGATCACCGACGAGCTGGTCGCCGTGCTCAAGAAGCACCACCCGCTCTGGATCAACACGCACTTCAATCATCCCCGGGAGATCACCCAGTCGGCGCGAGAGGCCCTGGCCAGACTCGCCGACGCCGGGATCCCCCTGGGCAACCAGTCGGTGCTGCTGGCCGGCATCAACGACTGCCCCCGGATCATGAAAACGCTCGTGCACCAGCTGGTCCGCAACCGGGTGCGTCCGTACTACTTGTACCAGTGCGACCTGACCGAGGGGCTGTCGCACTTCCGCACCCCAATCGGCAAGGGCATCGAGATCATGGAGAGCCTGATCGGCCACACGAGCGGTTTCGCGGTGCCGTCCTACGTCATCGACGCCCCGGGCGGCGGCGGCAAGATCCGGGTGAATCCCAACTACATCATCTCGTGGTCGACGAATAAAGTGGTACTGCGGAATTTCGAAGGGGTCATCACCACCTACAAGGAGCCGGACTCCTACGAGCCGACCTTCTGTGATCGCGAGTGCAGCCGGTGTGAGCTGCAGCTGAATCTCGACCACGCCGACGAGAGCACGGCCATCGGGATCCAGAAGCTGCTGGTGGACTACGACGACACCATCGCCCTGACCCCGGCCGACACGGAACGGTACGAGCGAAGGAACGACGATTGAGCCTGCTCGACTACACCGTCTTCGGCCTCTATCTGGTCGGGATCCTGGGCATCGGCTACTATCACTTCCGACGCAACCGGGGTCTCGAGGACTACTACGTGGGCGGCCGACAACTCGGCTTCCACCACGTGGGGCTGTCCATCGTGGCCACCGACGTGGGCGGCGGTTTCTCCATCGGGCTGGGCGGGCTCGGCTTCACCATGGGCCTGGCCGGGAGCTGGCTGCTGTTCACGGGACTGGTGGGCGCCTGGCTGTCGGCGATGCTGATCATCCCCCGGCTCAAGGCACTCGACAACCGGCTCGGCCTGTTCACCTATCCCGACTTCCTGCGGCACCGGTACGGCGAGAACGTGGCCGC
>JBDRBC010000449.1:0-2407 GCA_043823125.1 bacterium
CCCCGAGCAGTTGCAGCCCGATCTGCAGGCAACGACGAAGGAAGGCGTCATCCGCGAGCTCGTCGACTTGATGGCCAGAGCCGGTCGTGTTACCGACGCCGATGCGGCCATGAAGGCCGTCCTCGAGCGGGAGGCGCAGCTGGCCACCGGCGTGGGAGCCGGCGTCGCCATCCCCCACGGCCGCACATCAGCGGTGAAGGCCATGGCCTGTGCCATAGGCGTCAAGCACCAAGGCATCGACTTCGGCTCCACCGACGGGGAGCCAACGCGGATCGTGGTGCTGGTGCTTACGGCCGAAGCGGGAGCCGATCCCTACATGCAGTTCGTCGCGTCGGTGATGGGCGTGCTGGACGAGGAGGGTCGCCGGCGAGTTCTGGCTGCCATCGGGACGAAGGAGCTCTACTACGTGCTGACCAGGCCCGCCGGCGGCTAGCTTCCCGTCAGCCGGAGGTGATCGCCCCGGGGCCGCTGCGGGCATCGACATGTCCCCGTGGTAGCACCTGGTGTGAGACCCCTTGGGTGCCCTGTGCCCAACCCTATTCCGCAAGCACTCCCGCCTGCCTGAGCCGCGCCACAACCTGATTGATCGGCACGGCCTCGCGCACGATCCCATCGCGGCCAACCAGGGTCGTGGCTCTGAAGACCGCGTTCAGTATGGCCTCTTCCGTGGCATCGGCGATGGCCGCGAAGGGGATGTCGATCAGGCCCTCGTCCTGACGCATCGCCTCGCGGCTCACGGCTTTGGCCCCCGACCGGAATGTCGTCGAGAAGCCGATAACATAGTCACCACTGCCGTGCCCACCTCCAGAGCCGGTCCTGGCCAGGCCAAAGGTCGCCCTCTTCGAGACCCGGTCCAGATGCGAGCCGGAAAGCGGCAGGTCGGTGGCGAAGATGATCATGATGGACGCGCCCTGGCGTTCTCCATGGGTCGCGCCTTCCAGGGCATCCATCCGGACGCCCGCCACGGTCAGAGTACCTCCGAAGTTGGCTTGGACAAGCACGCCGAGCGTCGATCTTTCGCCGGCGATCACCACGACGCGCGATGACGTGCCGATGCCGCCCTTCCACCCGAGCGCCGACATGGCCGTGCCTCCCCCCACTGATCCCTCCTCGACCGGGCCGTCCATCGCGTCCGCAATTGCTTGCACCGCGTGTTCCGGCCGCACGTGGAGGCCGCCGATGTCGTTCAGTCCCGCGTCGGATGTCTCACCCACCACCGGGTTGAACCACGGGATGCTGGAGCGTCCCTTGAAGCAGTGGTCCACCATGTACCTGACGATGCCCTCGTAGGCCGTGCCGACAGACAGTGTGTTGGTCAGGAGAATGGGGGTCTCGAGGCGATGGTACTCGTCGATGAAGGACAGCCCTGCAGTGGTCCCCGCCCCGTTGATGACGAAGTTGCCCGCTTCGACCGGCTGATTCCACCAGTCCTGACCGGGAGGCAGGATCGCCGTGACGCCGGTTCTGACCGGGCCGTGACCGATCCTGAGCGGGCCTTCTCCCTCGATCAGGGTCACGTGCCCGACTCTGACACCCGGAACGTCGGTGATCGCGTTGTGAGGGCCGGCACGTAACTCACCGATGTGAATGCCGATGTTGCTTGCCCTTGGCCTTTCTTGACTCATCCCGTGTCCTCTCTAGCGGGCCAGCATCGCCCGGAACCTGTTGTCTATCCCCTCGATGAATTGCCTCCATCCGGACGGGTCGATGAACGGATGCGGGGTCTCTCCCTTCCTCAGTCGCTCGAACTTGCCGAAGGTGTCGCACTGCCCCGGGTGAGCGCCCAGCCAGATGTCCACTTCGAGCGTCTTGAGATACTCGAGCGATGCCGCGAAGTCTTCGCGGTTGCCCGGGTACCCCTGCGCTTCGGTGTGTTCGTCTTCCATGGTCCAGAGGCCCGGTCCGCCGAACAGCCCGGCGGTGTATGTCTGCCCGCCCTCCTCCACCTCGAACGTGAAGGTCATGGTCCCTGCCGTATGGCCGGGGGTGGCGTGGCAATGGAACACGGTTCCGCCGACCTCGATCGCGTCGCCGTGCCTCAGCTTCCGGTCCACGGTGAACGCCTCAAAGTACGGCAGGCCGTAGTGGTACTCCGTACAGGTGAGCGTCGTGGGCGTCTCCACCGTTTCCACATCGCCCTCACCGACCGCCGCCGGGGCGCCGGTGAGCGCCTGCATGCGCCTCGTGGCGCCGCAGTGATCCTCGTGGCCATGCGTGTGCAGCATGAGGACGATATCCCCTGGGGTCACCCCTACCGACCAGATAGACTGGACCAGGAGGTAGGACGTCTGCGCGAAGGCCGTATCGATGAGCACGGCCCCTTCGCTCGTCTTGACGAGGTGGCAGGACACGTCGCGGTTGCCGACGTAGTAGAGGGTGTCGGTGATCGGCAAAGCCGGCGCCTGGT
>JBDRBC010000450.1:0-3914 GCA_043823125.1 bacterium
CGAACTCCACCGGTTCGAACGAGACCCAGGCGCCGCTGGCGTACGGCACGCAGCTGTTACGCTCGAACAGCTCCACATTCAGGGGATTGACGGTCTGCGGCGGATAGACGTCCACCTCCACCGGCACGTTCAGGTTACCGATGGCGTCGTCGGGGAAGGTTTCGGAATAGCACTCGAAGACTCGCAGGGATCCAATATCACCGTGTACGGCCGACGGACCGGGATAAACGACGATGGACAGCGGCACGACCTCTCCGGGACCGAACACCAGACCGAACGGCACCGGAATGGGATCGGGCGTCAGCTCGGGCAGGAAGACCTCGAAGGTGTACCCGGCCGGCAGGTCCGGCTCCACGTGGAAGGTGATGTCTCGCGGCACATCCATCGGGTTGTTCAGCGGCACCACAATTTCCACCGGCTCCGGTACCGGCTCGTCCTTCTCGTAGTCCGGCAAGACGAGCGGCACTTCCACATCACCATTGCTCACCAGTTCCTGCTTCAACTCCCGGCCGTACAGCCCGTTCGTCTTTGTCGGCAAGCCGGCGTTGATCCACATCTTCCGCCCGGTTGTCATGGCCAGGTTGTTGTCCCCCTCGATCAGGCCGAAGGCGCTCAGGGTGTCGGTGGCCGTCCAGACCGCCACGCCGAGGGACGGCGGGAAGTGCCAGTTGGGCGGCGGCGGCGTGGGCGACACATACCACGGCATCTGAAAGATCACGCTGTCGCCGGCGGCCAGCGAGGTGATGGCCAGGGAACAGATCTTCGGGAATCCGAAGAACGGGTTGTGCAGGTTTGCGGGCGGACCGGGCGGCGGCGCCAGGAACCCGCTGTGGTCGTACACCTCCACCGTGCCGTAATCGAGGCCGGCCGTGCCGCGGTTGCGCACCTTGACGTGCAGCTTGTTCCACGCGCCCTGGACCACCGTGTCCGAGTAGCCGTCCTCGTCGTTGTCCACCCACAGGTCGGGCGTGGAGTACTGCATCCGGTAGCCGAAGCAGTCGCAGTTCGGATCCGAGAGCACGGTACCGTCGTCGCGCGTGCAGTCCTTGACCCAGATGTCGTGCCCCGGGCCGGGCGGCGAGCCGACGATGATGTCGGCGGTCATGGTCGTTCCGGAGGCGCCGATGTTCCGCACCGCGAAACCGCTCAGGGCGTTACCGTAGGTCAGGCTGCTCGGGTTGGTGAAGGCGTCGAAGCCGGCCACCGAGTTGACGAAGTAGTCGCCCGCATCCCCGAAATTCCAGTTGTTCTCCGTGTCCAGGTCGTCGGCGTTGAAGGTGTGGTCGGGCCCGGTCTGGTCCGCGCACTCCACGTCCAGCAGCGGCCGGTTCTCCGACCACTGCACCGAGTTCTGGTACCAGTTGGGAAACGGCGGATTGCCGTTGAAGTAGTCCTGCTGGGCGATCCAGCCGTCGCAGTGGTAGATGAGCAGGCCGCTGCCGGCGAGTTGCGAGTCGAAACCGATTTGCTGCCGGTTCTCGACGTAGAAGCCCTCGATGGGCGGCGGCCAGTTGGTCCAGCTCGGCACCCAGAAACGTTGCGGCAGGTTCAGGTCGGGCGGGGCGGTGGGCCACCACGGGAACGAGCTGTAAATGGTGCCGCTGGTCTCGATGTCCTGTATCGAGGCGCCCGCCAGGTCCACCGTCACGTATACCGGGTTGACCCAGCCGAGCATGGCCTTCTCGTAGCCGGTCAGATGGGTGGGCCGGTCTGGGTTGGTGCCGCCGGCGCCCCAGGCCCCGGTGGCCATCAGGCTGTACTCCCCGAGAGCATCCCACTGACCGAAACGAGGAATCAGGTTGGGCAACACCGTGGACCACATGTCCGGCAGGCCGAGGGCGTGGGCGTACTCGTGACAGTACACCCCGATGTCGCGGATGGTGTTGCCGGAGGTGTTCCGCAGCTCCGAGGCGGTGCAGAACAGCTGGATCTTGACGCCGTCACCGGTCGTCATGGGCCCCGGCCCCCGCCAGCCCCAGTCCATCCACATGCAGTTGGACCGGAGATTGTTGCGCGGGTTGGGCGGCCAGAACGACTCGGCGCCATAGCCGGCGAAGACGATGAAGAGGCAGTCCACGAAACCGTCGTCGTCCCCGGAGTTGGGCACACCGTCCGGGCCGTCGCTGTCGAACTGCCGGAAATCGACCGTGGCGTCGGCGGCGTTCACCGCGTCACGCACCAACCCCTGCCAGTTGAACGGGTAGGTATCCCCTTGCCCGCCCTGGGCCATGATGTAGTTGCCCTCGGCCAGCGGCATGGTGAACCAGCCGAACACCGAGCCGGTGACGGTGAGCTGCCCGCGCGACACCTCGTTGTAGTAGTCGCGCATACTCGTCTGGCCACCGGTGGGCGTGAACAGCATGGTGTTGAACTGGGCCGGCGTGATCTGGCCTGGGCGGCCGGGGAAATCCACCAGCAGCACCGGGGTGGTCGTTGTACCGACGGACGGCGGATTCTTGCCGTTGAACTGCAGGTACGGGAAAGGGACGCCTTCGGCCTTCTCCACGATGGCTGGCTCGCCGGCGGCCACCCGGTTGCCGTTCTCGTCGAACGGAGTGGGCCGCGGACAGTCGGCGCTGGCCAGGCTACCGAGACAGAGCACGAGCAGCAGCGAGATGGCTAGGACGCGGGCCTGAAAGCTCCTGAACCAGAACATGAGCATGCCTCCCTGATGGGGCGATAAGGAAATTATAACCTGCAGCGTCTATCGGTACTGTTTGCCGGGTACGGCGTTCCTTGCAGCGTATTTGACGATCTATTCAAAGCCGCCAAGCGGGAGCGTTCTTGCAAGTTCCGAGTATAACACGATCCGTGATGATTTGGCGAATTATCACGCTGCCGAGATCGGTTCCACTACAAGGCGCCATAACCACACATGCAACAGAATTGGCAGCGAGTGTACCTCTTTAAATGAGGTCAAGCCCCATCCATCTGTTCGCATCACTTTCTGCTTGTCCCGCAGAGCCTTCGGATCTGTCCATACGTCTTTTCGAGCTCACTGTCAGTGGCTCAGGGGGTAGATCCGGAGGTGCCTGCATTCGCGGGGGAGGATTCGAAGGTCCAGGTACACTCCGCAGTACACCACCGTTGGACACCGATCACCGCTTACGCACATCGAATAGATTTTACATCCCCGAACATTCCCGCAGCAAGAACACCTCACCCCTGCTCAACATCATGTACAGTCCTATCAGCAGCAACCGGGCAAGAGCGGTCCGGTGGCGACAGGACAGATCCAGCTTCAGACCGAGGGAGTACACCCGGGCACACCAGGTATATTCTTATCAAATAATCATTTACGTGAACGTCGGTTGCCGGCGCCTGGCCAGGCTAATCCCGTCATCCGGTCTGGGCGAGGAGTCGTTTCAGCTCTCCGCCTGCCGCCCCCGCAGCGCCCGCACCACCTCCTCATCGAGATGCACGTCCACCTGCGGGAACGCGATGACGATGCCCTGCTCCTTCAGCGCCCACCAGATGGCCTCGTTGAGGTCGGACTTCGCCCGCCGCATGACCCACGGGTCGTCGATCCAGACCGACACCTCCCAGACCACCGCGGAATCGGCGAAATCGGTCATGAACACCACCGGGTCCTTGGCCGGGTACCGCCACGACTGGCTCCGGGCCGCCGTCTCGAGTGTCTCTCGCACCAGCTTCATGTCCGAACCGTAGACAACCCCCACGGTGGCGCGCAACCGGTAGAGCGAATCCTGCAACGTGTAGTTGGTGACGGTGCCCTGGACGATGGCGGCGTTGGGCACGATGATCTCCTCCTCGTCCAGGGTGCGGGCGATGGTCGCGCGGATGCCCATGTGCCGCACCTTCACGAACCGCCCGTCCACCTGCAGGACGTCGCCCGGCTTGATAGTGCGCTCGGCCAGCAGGATGATGCCGGACACGAAGTTCTGCACGATGTT
>JBDRBC010000451.1:0-14338 GCA_043823125.1 bacterium
CCCCAATGCGCGCCACCACAAAAAAACTCGCCGCCACCACCGAATTCACTACCGCCGAACACTGCCACATCCACGAACTCTCCAGCGGCGCCGACGACAAGGCGCTCTCCATCGCCCGCGCCCGGGTGGAGCCGGGGGTCACCACACAATGGCACCGGCTGAACGACGTCAGCGAACGCTATTGCATCATCTCGGGAAAGGGACGGATGGAACTGGAAGGTCTGGAGCCGGCCGAGGTCACGGCCGGCGACGTGGTCCTCATCCCCGCCGGCGTGCAGCAGCGAATCACCAACACCGGCGAAACCGATCTGCTCTTCTTCTGCGTCTGCCTGCCGAGATTTTCAGCGGACTGCTACGAGGACACCGAGCCCGGACCCGCCTGAGTCCCAACGAAATCACCTTCCCCACGACAGCAACTGCACCCGCACCGCATCTCCCTTGTACAGCTCCGTAGCCTGGCTCGGGAACAGGATCAAGCAATCAGCGCTCGCCAACCCGCCCGGCATGTGGGACCCCTGCCGCGTCACCGGCCGTACGTGCAGCCCCGAACCGCCCGGTTCGCTCGGCAGGTCCACTTCCAGCACGCCCCGCACCAGCACACGCCGTCCCGGTCGCTTGTGCAGATCGGCGGCCAAGGTGGCGGTCAGGAACTGGCCGATTACCGCCGAGCGGCCCATCATCTTGAGCAGCGCCGGTTTGACCAGTTGATGGTACGAGACCAGGGCCGAGACCGGGTTGCCGGGGAGGCCGAAGAACAGTCGTCGTTCCGAATGGCGGCGACTGCTGTCGGGTTGCCAGGTGCCGAAAAAGACCGGTTTGCCCGGTTTGATGGCGATCTGGCGGAAGATCTCCCGGATGCCCACTTCGCCGGCCACCGGGCGCACGAAATCGTAGTCGCCCACCGAGGCGCCGCCGGCGGTGACGACCATCCGCCCGCGGCGTAAGCCCTGGCGTATGGCGCGGCGCAGGGCGGCGGGATCGTCGGGCAGGGTCAGGGTGCGGGCGACGGTCACGCCGAGTCGCTGCAAGGCGGCCTGCAGGGCGAAGCTGTTGCTGTTGTAGATCTGGCTCGGACCGAGGGATTCGCCCAGCGGGACCAGCTCGTCGCCCATGGTGATCAGGGTGACCGAGGGGATCTCGTGTACCGGCACCTCCGCGTGTCCGAAGGTGGCCAGCAGGCCGATCTGGGGCGGGTCGAGGATGGTGCCGGCCTCGAGCAGGGTGTCGCCGCGATGGTATTCCTCGCCCTTGAAGCGGATGTGTTCACGGCCCAGCGCGGGCCGTTCCATCCAGACCGTACCGTCCCCCGCCTCCTGACAGTACTCGCGTTTGACCACGGCATCGGTGCCGGCGGGCAGGTTCGAGCCGGTGAATACCTTGATGGTCTGGCCATGGCGTAAGGTTCGTCGGGTGGCGTCGCCGGCCGGCAGTTCGCCGGCGAGTTCCAGGATGGCGGGGGTCTCGGCACAAGCATTGTCCACGTCGGACAACTTGACGGCGTACCCGTCCATGGCCGACGCGTCGAAACGCGGCATGCCGAAGCGGGCCGTGGCCGGGCGCGCCAGCACGCGGCCCACGGCGTCCTCCAGCGGCACCTTCTCCACGGGCAGGAGGGGGGCGAGATCCAGAACCCGGCCGAGAGCCTCGTCGAAACCGATCATGATCGACTCACTCCTTGGTCGGTGAAGAGTCGGGGGTGTCGTCGTTGCCGTCGCCGGCCGGGTTGGCGCCGGCTGTTTTGCCGCCGCCGGGCGCCGGGCCGTACCCGCTGTCCCCGTGGCCGTCGCCCTTGAGCATCTTGAAGGCGTGCAGCAGGCCGGGGAAGATGCCGTTCAGCGAATCCGTGACCCCGCTGCGTGAGCCGGGCAGGTTGACGATCAACGTCTGGCCGCGGATGCCGGCGCGACCGCGCGACAACATGCTGTACGGGGTTCGATCCTGGCCGTACGAACGGAGCGCCTCGGCGATGCCGGACGCCTCCTTCTCGATGACCTGGTCCGTGGCTTCCGGGGTGTTGTCCCGCGGGCTGAAGCCGGTGCCGCCGGTGGTCATCACCAGATTCAGTTGCTGCTCGTCGGCGTACTCCTGGAGCAGCTTCACGATGGCCTCGGTGTCGTCGGGAATGATCCGGTAGTCGGCGATCTCGATGCCCTCTTCCTCGAGGCGTTCGACGATGATCTGGCCCGAACGGTCCGACTTGGCGCCGGCGGCGATGGAATCGGACAGGACCAGCACCGCGGCCCGCAACTTGCCGTGCTTGTGCTTGCGCCGGAAGTCGCTCTTGCCGCCCCGCTTGCCGAGCAGTTTTATCGCCTCGATGGACATGTCGTCGTCGAGCATCTTCAGCATGTCGTACAGGGTGAGCGCCGCCACCGAGGCGGCGGTCAACGCTTCCATCTCCACGCCGGTCTTGCCGATGGATTTCACCGTGATGTCCACCTGGATGGTCCCCTCGCCGATCTCGTATTCGACCCCCACGTACTCGATGGGCAGCGGGTGGCAGTAGGGAATGATCCGGCTCGTGTTCTTGGCGGCCTGGATGGCGGCGACCTTGGCCACCTCCAGCGGATCGCCCTTGGGAACCTCCCGCGCTTTGATGCGGTCGATGGTCGACGGGGACAATCGCAGCACGGCCAGCGCCTCGGCGCTGCGCAGGGTGCTGATCTTCCTGGTAATGTCTCGCACGATTTCGCTCCTGTTCGGGAGTTGGCCGGTTCGGGTCGGGGGACGGGGTTATTCGTGCCCGCTCGGTTCATCCAGCCGCGCCAGGTCTTCCGGCGTGTTCACATTGAGGAAACTCAGTCCCGCCGGGTCGAACCGCCGGCAGGCCGCCTTCGAGAATATTTCGTACTCGTGCCCGGCCAGAGCCTGGATGGGCGCCTGCTCGCCGGTCGTTAAAGCCGCGGTCAACGGTTCGAGGGCGGCCAGCGAGTAACAGGCCAGCAACGGCTGCATCCGCTGGTCCCACTGTGGAATCACGGCCAGGCAACCCGCCGTCGCCGCGGCGGCGGCATGACGCAGGGCAAGCAGCAGCGCCGGCTGCGGAACCGGCGCATCGCACGCCACCACCCAGGTCCACGGCGCCCTGATTTCCTGCAGCCCCCGCACCAGGCCCCTCAACGGCCCGGCCGGCAGGTTCGGATCGTCACGAACCGTCTTGTCGCCAACCGTGGCCAGATCGTCGGCAAGCGGGGTGTCGGGGCCGGTCACCACCACCAGTTCGGAGCAGAGGGGACGTAACGTATCGGCCACGTGTCGCAGCAACGGTTTGCCGCGCCAGAGCGTGCTCGCCTTGTCCGAGCCGAACCGCCGCGATTCGCCGCCGGCCAGCAGGATGGCGCCGGTTGTTTGCGATCGGGACAGATCGGGACCAATGGAATCCCCCGGTTCGAGTCGCCCGCCGGTCTTCACCCGGCAGAAAACGCCCTCGCGAGGCATGATGCAGTCACCGGTGATCTCGCGGATGGCGCAGCCGTGGTGGCACTCCTTGCCGATCTGGGTCACTTCCAGGATCACGCCGCCGCCGGTGCGGAACCGGTCGCCCACCTGGATACCGCCCAGGTCGAGGCCGCTGGTCACGATATTCTCGGCGAAGGCGCCGTCGCTCAGGTCGGGGATCAACGCGCGCACCCGGTCGATGCTTTCCCGGGGGAGCAGCGAGACTTGACGGTGCCACGGGCCGGCATGGGCGTCGCCGACGATGCCGAAATCCGTGCGGACCTCGGCCGACGTCACCGGCGACTTGCGGTCACCCTTCTGCTCGCTGATACAGACGGCTTCGATGCGGCCCACGGCGGTCACCCCCCGATGCGGGACATGCTGTCGTCCCCGCCGTTCGCCAGGGCCTGGGCCAGAAGTCCGTCCCTGGATCGGCGGCGCACCGCCTGGCCGAGGGCAGTGATGATGTCCTCGTCGGCAGTACCGTTTTGTAAGAGTTCGCGCAGGTCCAGAGCAGCGTGGCCGTACAGGCAGGTGCGCAGTTCACCGCGAGCCGACACGCGCAGGCGGGAACAGGAGGCGCAGAAAGTGCGGGAGTGGCCGCGGATGATGCCCACCCGTCCCCTGTGTCCCGTCGCGCTGTACAGCTCGTCCACCGCGGACGGATTGCCGGTCACCGGGCACAGGGAGAATTCGTTGCGCATCCGCTGCAGAATCTGATCGCCGGTGATGAGGCTGGACTGGTCGCCGCCCTGGCCGTCGAACGGCATGGGCTCGATGAACCGTACGGTCCAGTTGTGGTGGCGGGTGAGGTCCACGAAATCGGCGATCTCGTGATCGTTGATCCCGGTCATCACCACCATGTTGATCTTCAGGCCGAAGCCGGCGCTCTCGGCGTGGTCCAGCGCTGACAGCACCGTGGCCAGGTCGCCGCCCCGGGTGATGCGGCGGTAGTTGTCCGGCTGCAAGGAATCGAGGCTGATGTTCAGCCGCCGCACGCCCACTTCCCGCAGTCGCGGCAGGGCGTCGGTCAGCAGCGTCGCGTTGGTGGTCAGCAGCAGTTCCGGTGTGCCGGGCAGCTCGCCCAGGCGCTCCAGGAAATCGAAAACACCCGGGCGCAGCAGCGGTTCGCCGCCGGTGAGCCGGATCTTGCAGATGCCGACGCCGGTGAACAGCCGGCACAGGCGATACATCTCATCCCAGGAGAGTAGCTGGGAGCGAGGCGTCGGGGGAAGACCCACCGCCGGCAGGCAGTAACGACAGCGCAGATTACACCGATCGGTGACGGACAGGCGTAGGTAATCGAGACGCCGTCCCTTGCCGTCGTTCAAGGTCTTGAAAGCAGATGCCGCCGTCCCGAGGGTCTCCTCGGGCGGATCGGGAATACGTCGAATCATGTTTTCCTTCCAAAAACGGGAGCTGATCCAGCCGTTTCCCGCTGGACCGTATCGGCCGTGTGCCGTGACCACGAAGGGCGGTAGGCAGTCGGGCTGGGAAAACACGTGGTGCGGGTGCTCCAGTCGGCCGTGGCCGCCGGGACCCTCTCGGAACTATAAGCGATCACTGCAGAGTCCAGTAGAAAAATGTACGCGTGACTGGTAGATTCCGCTGGTGGCGAGGTGGAAATGAGCTGGGATTCTATCCCGGTGTCGGCGCCCGAGGCGGGAAAAACGCCTTGTCGACAATGTTTGAATATATGCTGTTACGAATAGAGTGATGAGGTCACTGGTGGGCGGGATAGACCAGAAACCACAACCTGGAGCGTATCGGACCTTGATCACACACCTGATCTCCGTAACCCGACGACCCGCTCCCATGCTTGCCGGGATTCCTGTCCTGTTGCTGATGGTCGTGCTGACAGCTGGTGGCTGTACGCCACAGGATCCCGTACCCGACCAGCCGTGGCGGCACGTCCCGGCGCCCCCTCCCCACACGGATCACCGTAATCTGGTGGACGGCCCATTGCCCGACGGCCCGTCCGTTACCCGTACCTGCTTGAAATGCCACGACGGCGAGGCGCAGGAGGTCATGGCCACCTCCCACTGGACCTGGCTCGCCGACACCATCCGGGTGAGCGCGGACTCCGCGCCGATTGCTATCGGCAAGGCCAACGTCATCAACAACTTCTGCATCGGGGTCCAGCCGAACCTGCCGCGCTGCACCACCTGCCACGCCGGTTACGGTTGGGAAGATGACAGCTACGATTTCACAGCCACGGAGAACGTCGACTGTCTCATCTGCCACGACACCACCGGCCTGTACCGCAAGGGCCTGGCCGGCCGAGTGGCCGAGGGGGTGGATCTGCTGGCGGTGTCGCAACAGGTGGGCGTGCCCACCCGCGCCAACTGCGGTGCCTGCCATTTCGCCGGCGGCGGCGGCGACGCCGTGAAACACGGTGACATGGACGGCTCCATGAACTTTCCCAGCGAACGTATCGACGTGCACATGGGTCGACTGGAGTTCAGTTGCCAGACCTGCCACCAGGCCGAGGACCACTTCATTCCCGGCCTCATGGTGTCGGTGCGCCCGCAACCTGAGACCCGGGTCACCTGCGAGGACTGCCACGCAGCCGAGCCCCACCTGCAGGACCGGCTCAACGCCCACGTGGCAGCCGTCGCCTGCCAGACCTGCCACATCCCGCAGATGGCCGTGCACTGGGAGACCAAGATGTCGTGGGACTGGTCCGAGGCGGGGCGGGATGGTCTCGTCGAGGATCCCCACGTGTACCTGAAGAAGAAGGGGAGCTTCACCTACGCCAAGCTGGCCACGCCGGAGTACTACTGGTTCGACGGCACGGCCGGCCGCTACCTGCTGGGCGACCCGGTGCACATCGACGGCGTCACCGACCTGAACGCGCCCCGCGGCAGTATCGCCTCGACCGACGCGCGCATCTGGCCGTTCAAGGTCCATCGCGGCAAGCAGCCGTACGACACGCGACACGGCTACCTGACGGTGCCGCGCACCTACGGTGAGGGCGGTTACTGGACGGAGTTCGACTGGGACCGCGCCAACCGCATCGGCATGGAGATGGTCGACACCCCGTACAGCGGCTTCTACGGTTTTGCCGAGACCGCCATGTACTGGCCGTTGAGCCACATGGTGCAGCCCAAGGACATGGCGTTACGTTGCGGCGATTGCCACGGCGAGTCTGGCCGGCTGGACTGGCATACCCTCGGCTTCGGCGCCGATCCCGCCCTGCGCGGAGGTCGGACCCAGCTCGGCTACCTGACGGCTGAACGGGGGGTGGCGCCATGAAATTGCTCTGGTTTTCCGCCCACGACACCCGTCCCGCCCTCTCCCTCTGGTTCGCCGCTGTGATCTTGCTCCTGGCGCCAGCTCTCGTGACGGCACAGGAATCACCCCCATCGCCCCTCGCCGGCAACTTGCACCCGTTACTGGCATTGCTGGATGCCCAGGGCGTGAACGTGCTCGAGTCCGGAGCACCGGTGTCGCCCGTCCGCAGTTGCGGCTACTGCCACGACACGGCCTACATCACCGCCCACAGCTATCACGCCTGGGTCTGTTCCGACGCCTCGGCGCCGGAAAACGACGCCACCGTGTTGCTGAGCCGTGATCCCGATTCACGTCCGGCGCCCACTGCCGGTTCGTCCGAGATGAACTGCTTCCTCTGCCACATCGAGGCGCCGGCCTTCGCCGCGCGCATGCAAAGCAAGCAGAGCGAGTTGTTTCCGTGGGCCACCACCGCCACCCTGGCCGGCACCGGGCTCATCCGGCAGCGCGACACCGGCTGGACCTACGATCGTGAATTCTTCGACACCAACGGCGCCGTGGATCCCGACCGCCTGGGACTGCAGAGCCCACGGGCGGAGAACTGCGGGTACTGTCACGGCCAGGTGGTGTCGGGCGAGGCCCCGGTGACCCTGCAGATGGGACCGGGCACCTGGCGCACACATGTCACCGGGCAGATCTTCTCGGCCCAGCCCATCTCCCGTTCAGGTGTCAACCTGCAGGGGCGATCCGGTCTGTACCGGGCCTGGGACATTCACGCCGAGCGACTGCTCACCTGCACCCGGTGCCATTACTCCCTGAACAATCCGGCCCTCTACCGCGAGGCCATGGCCACCCGCCCGGGACACCAGCAGGCCGAGGCGCGGCGGCTCAGCATCCAGGAGTATCTGCGGCAGCCGAATCACAACTTCGCCAAGGGGCGTTCGGCCCAGAGCCGGGCGGCGCCGTATCTGGACGACACCATGCGGCGCTGCGAGCACTGCCACAACTTCGACGCCGCCCACGACTGGTTGCCGTTCAAGCACCAGCATCGGCAGCGGCTGCTGTGCGAGGCGTGCCACGTGCCGCACGTCTACGCCCCGGCGCAGCGGGTGAGCGACTGGACGGTGTTGACGACGGACGGCGGGCCAAGAGTGGAATATCGCGGCAGCGAAGAGCCCGTTGGTATCTCTTCAACTCTGGTGACCGGGTATCGCCCCGTGCTGCTGCCGCGAAAGGAGGCGGACGGCCGTTTCCGGCTGGGGCCGTACAACCTGATAGCCTCCTGGTTCTGGGTGTCCGGAGACAGCGGCAAACGGGTATCCGGTTCTGTCCTGCGAGAACTGTTTCTGGATGGAGACGACCATCATCCCGACATCGTGGCCGCCTGGGATGCCGATGGGGATGGCGTATTGACGGCGCAGGAGTTACGGCTCGACACCCCGGCCAAGGAGGCTGTGATCCGGGAGCGACTGGTGCAGGCCGGCATCGAAAATCCGCGGATCGCCGCCGAACTGCAGCCGTACGGCATTCATCATCACGTGGCCGGCATCGGCTGGGCCACGCGGGATTGTGACGCCTGCCATGGCGAGTCGAGCCTCACCACCGATCCGTTCGTGCTGGCCGACTTCGCCCCGGGTGACGTCACGCCGGAGATCGCAGCCGGTAACTACGTCCGACTGGCCGGGGAGTTCGAACGCGAGAGTGACGGGACGTTGCGCTATCGGCCGCGCTCGAGTCGGGCCGGTCTGTATCTGCTCGGACACGATCGGTCGGCGCTGTTCGACCTGATAGGTCTGCTCGTGGTGGGTGGGGTGCTGCTGGGAACCGGCGCCCACTGTCTGCAGCGGGGACGGATGCGGCGGCAGCGTCAACTGCAACAGTCTGCCCCACCGCCCGTACGGCGCGAGTACATGTACGGCATTTACGAACGGATCTGGCACTGGCTGCAGGCGGCGGTGGGATTGCTGCTGCTTTTCACCGGTCTGGCCATCCACTGGCCGGGTCTGTTCGGCATTGATTTCGCGGGCGCCATCGCGTGGCACAACGTGCTGGCCTTCGTGTTGCTGGTTAATGCGGCGCTGGCTCTGTTTTTCCACCTGACCACCGGCGAGATCAAGCAGTTCGTCCCGGCGCCCAACAACCTGTTCACCAGGCTGGCCCGGCAGTATCGCTACTACGTCTGGGGCATGTTCCGGGGCGCGCCGCATCCGATCGCCAAGAACCGCCGGAGCAAGTTCAATCCGATGCAGCAGCTCGCCTACCTGGGGCTGCTCAACCTACTGCTGCCGCTGCAGGTCCTGTCGGGATTGTTGCTGTGGGGCGGCCAGCGCTGGCCCGGACTGCTGGATGCGGTGGGTGGCCTGGCGCTACCGGCCGCGCTGCACAGCCTGGGCGCCTGGTTGTTCGGGGCGTTCCTGCTTTTGCATGTCTACCTGACCACCACCGGCCATCGCCCCTCGGCACTGATCGTGGCCATGATCACGGGCTGGGAAGAGATGGCGGAACACGACGGAGCATCTCACGGCAGAAACGCCTCCAGCCGGAAGGGCACCTGATGTCACGTCCAGCAGCGAGCGATACCCCGCGCTACATGAATCCGTACCTGGCCGGTGTGCTGCTCGGCCTGGTGCTGTTCGCCTCCTTCGTGGTGACCGGGCACGGCCTGGGCGCCTCGGGCGGGTTGAGCCGGATCGCGGCCGCCGTCACCGACGTGGTGGCTCCGGATCACGTGGACCGGAACTTCTACCTGGCGCAGATGGCGGGCGGTTCGACCAATCCTCTCGACCACTGGATCATCTGGGGCATCGTCGGCACCTTGCTGGGCGGTTTCGTCTCGGGGTTGCTGGCGGGCCGGGTGCGGCCGGAGGTCCGGCGCGGGCCACGACTGTCCGTCCCCGTGCGCTTGACCCTGGCCTTCGCCGGCGGCGCCGTGGTGGGTTTCGGCGCTCGACTGGCGCGCGGCTGCACCTCGGGGCAGGCGCTGTCCGGCGGTGCGGTTTTATCAGCCGGCAGCTGGGCCTTCATGTTCGCGGTGTTCGCCGGCGGTTACGCCCTGGCCTACTTCGTGCGCAAGACCTGGAACTAGGGAGACGATCATGGCGCCACTGGATCTGAGTACTCTGAGCAACCTGACCAGGATCCTCATCGCCGTCGGTCTCGGATTCGGGTTCGGCTTCTGCCTCGAGCGGGCCGGCTTCGGCGACGCCCGCCGGCTGGCGGCGCAGTTCTACTTCACCGAGATGCGGGTGCTGAAGGTGATGTTCACCTCCATCATCACCGCCATGCTGCTTCTCTTCTGGGGCGTGGCCCTGGGCTGGATCGACTACGCGGCACTCTGGGTCAACCCGACCTACCTCTGGAGCGGCATCCTGGGCGGTTTCATCCTCGGGCTCGGTTTCATCCTGGGCGGATACTGCCCGGGCACTTCCCTGGTGGCCGCGGCGACGCTGAAGATCGACGGTCTGGTGTTCGTTCTGGGTTGCCTGGCCGGCGTTTTCGTGTTCGGCGAGGTGGTGCCCGGCCTGCGCGGCTTCTGGGAGCAACACGCCTTTTACGGCCGCCTGACCTTGGCGGACTGGTTCGGGGTCCCGGCCGGCGTGGCGGTGTTCGGGGTGATGTGTCTGGCCGTGTCCATGTTCTGGGGCGCGGAGAAACTGGAAGCGATCTTCGGCGGCAAGGCGCGGGGAGGTTCGTCGTGATAGTGCGGTCGCGTTCGAAACGGAAAAGTGGTCCCCGAAAAAGCCCCCCGGCCAGACGGCAGGCCGAATCGAAGGCCGAGTCGCAGGCCAGGTCGACATCCAAGTCACAGGCCGGGTCGAAGGTCAATCCGAAGGGAGCCGCTGCACTGTTCGCCCTGCTGGCCGCCTTCGCCCTCATGCTCGTGGGCCTGCCGGGGAGCGAGGCCCGTCTGGCGCGGCTGGAGCCGGAACTGAACCGGCAGCTCGCCAGCCGCGAGTACCACATCGACCCCGGCGAACTCATGGATCT
The DNA here is from genome assembly GCA_043823125.1 of bacterium. GTDB lineage: Bacteria > Krumholzibacteriota > Krumholzibacteriia > LZORAL124-64-63 > LZORAL124-64-63 > JBDRBC01. Next base: position 10,657 of record JBDRBC010000451.1, read on the forward strand.
GATGTACAACAACAAGCTCCATCTGTTCGTCATCGACGTGCGCGACGAGGTGGACTTCAACCTGTTCCACCTGCGCGACGCCATCTGGAAACCGGTGGTGCAGATGTCCGCCGAGTGCTGCCGCCGGCTGCGCGCCGAGGGCATCAAGGTGGTCCTGTCCAACGACGAGGTTCGGGCCGAGCAGGCCTGGAAGCACCTGACGGCCAACGAGGTGCTGAACGTGTATATCCTTGCCGGTGGAGTGAACCTGTGGCTGGACATCTACAAGGACGGGCTGCCCGGGCCGCCGCACGAGGCGATCACAGGTGTGGGTGACGATACGTTGCGGCACGAGATCGACTCGGCGCTGGGGCACGTGCCGGAGTTCGCACTACCGCCGCACGATCTGGTGGGGCGGCGGGAGTACCCGACGAAGGTCAAGGTGGCCCGGCCGGTGGCGGTGGAGGGTGGGGGGTGTGGGTAGGCCTGTCTGACCGACGACAGATCGTGTATCCAGTACACTGCCCCACGATTCTCTCAACCTGCCTGTCCGGTCCCGCGTGTACCCGGGAACTGGTAGCTGGCCAACTTCCACCCTGATTCCTTCCCCGCGTAATTTTCGCGTAACGCCTCCTGCTTACCATTTCACTCGAAATGGCTGAACCATCACCATCACGATCCAACGGCTATCGGTTGCGATGGTGGCCGGGCGACCGGGCTCGTCGACTGGCCAGCGGGCATCGATAGGAGGTACACGAAATGCGTATGAGGATTGCAGGCATCGCCGCGATTGGATTGCTATCCCTGGTCCTCGCCAGCTGCGGCGGCGACGATTCACCAACCACCCCGAATCCTCCGGCCGGTGACACGGTCGGCTCGGCCGGCGGCGACATCACCGCGGCCAGTGGCCAGGTGGAGCTGAACTTTCCGGCCAACGCCGTGGCCGCGGAGATCACGGTCACCGTGCAGGCCGCCAGCGGCGCGCCCGCCGATGCCGGCATGATCACCGGCCGTTGCTACGACTTCGGCCCGGACGGCGCCCAGTTCGCCCAGCCGGTGGAACTGACCATCCACTACGACCCGGTGACACTGCCGGCGGGGGTGACCGAGGCCGAGCTGCAGCTGTGCAAGGCAGTCACCGGCGGCTGGCTGCCGCTGACCGGCAGCACGGTGGACACTGGCGCCCACACAGTCACCGGCGAGGTGACCAGTTTCAGCGTGTACGGACCGGGCAAGCCGGCGACGACCCCGGATCTATCCATCGAGATCACGCCCGGTTCGGTGGATCTCGACGCCTTTGGACAGCAGCCGTTCACGGCCACTCTGTCCGGAATCGATCCGGCCGATCTGGAGTGGCGGGTTCAGGAGGAACCGTACGGTGGTTTGGTAACTGATGGTGGCCAGTACACGGCGCCGGGCTGGGTCGGGATTTTTCACGTCATCGCCGTCAGCGCCACCTCGCCTGACATCGCCGACACCGCCGAGGTGCGCATCATCGGACCGGGTGAATGTATCGATCACGAGCTGCTGGAGTACGAGTACGTGCTGACCTTCGAGGGCGAAGGCATCTACGATGGAGAGCTGCACATGCCCAACGGGCTCGATTGGGGCAACGGCGAGGTCTGGGTGGTGGACACCACCAAGCACGCGCTGCGCAAGTACGCCGACGACGGCACGTTCCTCGGCTCCACCGGCACCTGGCGGTACTGCTGGCGGGACGAGTACAACGCCTGTCACGGGGAATACCGGCACGGCTGGCTGTCGCGAGCCGATGGCGAAGCGCAACAGGAGTGCAGTTGTGGGTTCGGTTACGGGGTCATTCATGACGATCCCGGCGCGTTTTACGAACCGTACGATGTCGCCATCGACGAGACGGGAAACATCTACGTCGCCGACAGCCGGCACAACCAGGTGCAGGTCCTGGACACCAACGGCGCGTTCCTCCGGAGTTGGGGAGGAGTACAAGGTACGGAACCTGACCAGTTCTGGGAGCCGCTCTGTATTGCTGTCGATCATGCCTATGTGTACACGGTCCAGGGGTATCCCATCCTGCAGAAATGGACCCGCACCGGCCAGCTGGTCTGGCACCAGCCCATCAACGGTTTCGTCGAGATCGGCCTGGAGATCAGTCCGGACGGCTTCATTGCCATGTGCGATTTCAGCTTCAAGCGACTGACCCTGTTCGATCCCGACGGCCAGGAGCTGTTCCGGTGGGGCGACCTGGAGGACGACATCATGCACCCCTGCTTCCTGAGTCATCCAACAGACGTGGAGTTCGATGCCGACGGCAACATCTACGTCCTGGACAGCAAGAGCGTGGCGGTCCTCTCCCCGGGCGGCGAGCTGCTGGGGCGCGTGGCCAAGGGCGGTTCGGCCATGGCGCTGGACGATCAGAAGAACCTGTACATCCTTACCGGAAATTACTGGGTGGAAAAGTGGCGGCCAGTGGGGAAGTGGCGGTGATGACGGACCGCTCTTTCCGCTCAGGGTGCACCCGGGGTAACCCGGGTGCACTTTTTTTCGTGGATCCTGACCGCCCCAATTGATAGCCTGCGACGGATGTCGCATATTGAGTGCGACACGTGTCGTATTTATTGTTCCGAATAGCTTGGCCGGCGAGCCAAGGTGAATGCCCGTCCAGTGTACCGGTGGACATGATTCAGCTTGGTGAGGGGCGTCTGGGGGTGGTCCAGGGACTGCCGGGCAAGATCAAGCTGTTCGACGAACAGGGACGATACCAGGAACGGCTGTCCCTCGCCTGCGAGGGTGAGGCGCGAAACGACCGTCTGTTCCCGCTGGGTGACGGTCGGTTCGTCCTGGTCATGGAGTACTACAGCGCCCTGGACGCGTTGCGCGGCAGGACGACCGTGACCGAGGAATCGGCGCGGGAGGCGGAATCGCTGCAGGTGATCTGTTACCGGGCGGGTTCGTGACCAACACAAGTTGAATACCGAAATACAGTGCACCCGGCACACTGTCCATGACAGCCGGCTCGGGGATTGATCCAGGTTCTCCAGTCGGTTCGTTACGATACCCCCCATTCCATTTCCAACAATATCCCCGCAAGCATGTGTGCAACCATCGCCAGAAAAATGCGTAAATGCTTTCATAAAAACCCTGGTTTCAGCATGGGGGGTAGATAATGAAGATGCAGGAACTCGACACGCATTTGATCCAATCCGGCCAGTCAGACCAACCTTCGAATCAGTCGTCTCTTGGGGACTGCCGTCGCCTGCTCGGCAGCAGGGTGGCTCACTACCGGATTACTGCCAAACTCGGCCAAGGTGGCATGGGAATCGTCTACCGGGCCGAGGATCAGCGTCTGCAGCGTGCGGTGGCGTTGAAGTTCCTGCCGCCGGAACTGACCGGGGACCTGGAGGCCAGGCGGCGGTTTATCCGCGAAGCCCGAACCGTCTCGTTTCTCGACCACCCGAACATCTGCACCATCTACGAAATTGGTAAGGGGTCCGACGGCAGCATCTATCTGGCCATGCCGTGTTACGAGGGTGAAACCCTGCGTTCGAAACTTCTGCGAGGTCCGCTCGAGGTGGCGCGGGCGCGGCAGGTCGCCAGCGGCCTCGCGGCCGGACTCGCGAAGGCCCATACCGAGGGTATCATTCACCGTGACATCAAGCCGGCCAACACATTCGTCACCAACGACGGGCAGGTGAAGATCCTCGATTTCGGAGTGGCCAAGCTGACA
>JBDRBC010000452.1:0-8499 GCA_043823125.1 bacterium
GGCGCACAGGAGCGGCGCGGCCTGGAGATCGGGATACCCCTCGGGCAAGGGAAAGCAGAAGCGGGCGTCGGCCACACAGTACTCGGCAAAGCCGCCGTCGAGCTGGTAGCCGGTGTAGACCGCCGAGTCGCACAGATTCTCACGCGCCGATCGGCAGCGAATACAGGCGCCGCAACTGCCCCCCAACCAGGGAACACCCACCCTATCGCCGGGAGTGACACCGGTCACTCCCTCACCCAGACGAGACACCCGGCCCACGATCTGATGCCCCGGTACAAGCGGCAGCTTCGGCTCGGTCAGATCGCCATCCACCACGTGCAGGTCGGTGCGGCAGACGCCGCAGGCGCTCACCTGGAGCTGGACCTGTCCCGGACCCGGCTCGGGCACGGGCAACTCCACCGGTTGTAACGGCTCTCCCTGGGCCGTGAGGATCATGACGCGCATGGACAGGCCTCCGAAATGGCGAGAAGCGAGCTGATGAATCGGAGAGGATTTTGACGGGGAGAGCAGGGGCCGTCAACCCCCGGACGTCAGCAGAACCGGGAGGAGTGGTTCCGCGGGCCGCCATGGCGGCCGCCCGGCCAGACGGGGTGGCTGCCGGAAACCGCCCCAGTCGCCGGGATCCCGACTGACGGGATCCCGCTCAGACTTCGACGGGCGCCAGTACGGCAAGGTTTTTCACTGCGGCCAGCAATTCGGTCCGATCCACCGGCTTGACGAAGGTGTACTTCGCACCGAGGGTCCTGGCGACCTTGAGGTAGTCCTCCGGATCGTTCTTGCCGCCACCGGAGATGGCGATGATCTGCACGTCCGGGAAGTCCTTCCGGAGTTCGAGAATGGTGCCGATGCCTTCCTTTTCGGGCATGATGATATCCGTGATGACCACGCCGCCGGGCTGCGCACGGTAGAGCCGGGTCGCCTCGCTCCCGTTGGCCGCCTCGGAGACCTCGTACCCTTCGCGTTGCAGGGTGATGCGCAGCATGGTCCGGACCTGTTCGTCGTCGTCCACGATGAGAATTCGGGCCAAGGTCAAGCCTCCCGTTCTGTATCGCTGTCCAGCGCCTGGCGAATCGCCTCGGCCAGCGCCTCGTTTTTCAACGGTTTCATGAAGTAGCGATGGAATCCCAGCTCGAGCGCTTTCTGCTCGTCGATGGTGTCGCAGAATCCCGTGGTGAGGATGATGGGCAAATCCGGTCGGACGGTACGAATACGCGCCGCCAGTTCCGTACCGGTGAGACCGGGCATGGTCTGGTCGGTGACCACCACGTCAAAAGCGTCCGGGTCGGCCTCGAAAGCGTGTAATGCCTCGCGGCTGTCGGAGAAGGTGGCGACCTCGAATCCTTTGCGACCCAGGATCTGGGCCCCCAGCATGGCCAGCGATTCCTCGTCGTCCACGTACAGGACCCGGCCGCCGGCCGCCGGTTTTGTCGTGTCAGCCGCCGGATAACTCTTGGTCTGGTCTTCGGCGTCGTGACGCGGCAGATAGACATTGAAGGTGGCGCCTCGACCCGCTTCGCTCTGGACCGTGATTTGCCCGCCGTGCCCCTGCACGATGCCGTGCACCACCGACAGGCCGAGACCGGTGCCTTCCCCGACCGACTTGGTGGTGAAGTACGGTTCGAACAGTCGGGAGCGGGTCGTCTCGTCCATGCCGCAGCCGGTGTCGCGGACCGAGAGCTTGAGGTACGATCCCGGTTTCAAGTCCGGGTTGTCGGGGAAGTAGTCCGTCTCCGTCCCCATGGGGCGCAGGGAAATCTTCAGCACGCCGCCACTCTGGCGCATGGCCTGGTAGGCGTTCGTGCAGAGGTTCATAACCACCTTTTGCAGCTGGGTGGAATCGCCCCAGACCGCGCCGCAGTCGGGAGTCACTGCTTGCTGGATTTCGATGGTGGCCGGGAGCGATCCACCGAGGAAGCGGGTGACCTCCTCGATGAGCTCCTGCAACTTCACCGCCTGCAGCTCGGGTTTCGTCTGCCGGGTGAAGGTCAGGATGTGCTTGACGAGATCCTTGGCGCGCTCGCCCCCCCGCAGGACCTCCTCGAGGCAATAGTAGGTCTCGCTCTCCGGCGCCACGTCGTCGAGGGCCAGCTTGGCGTACCCGATGACGGCGTAGAGGATGTTGTTGAAGTCGTGGGCGATACCGCCGGCCAGGGTGCCGATGGCCTCCATCTTCTGGGCATGACGGAGCTGTCCTTCCAGCTCGACCTCCCGTGACATATCGCGCAACACGGAGACGTAGTTGATGATCTCACCGCTTGAACAGTGCACCGGTGAAACTGCGGTTTCGGTCTGGCTGCTCACCCCGGTCTTGCGGGCGCCGCGCACCGGACCGCGCCACACACCCTCGCGGGCGCTGATCTCCTGCATCTCGCCGTACGACAGCCCACCGGCGGTGCAGCTACAGAACCCATCGGCGTCCTGACCGATCACCTCCTGCGGCGGGAAACCGGTGATCTGCTCGAAGGCCGGATTGACGTACTCGATCTTGCCGTCGGGATCGGCGATCATGATCCCCTCTTCGGTCTGCGAGATGGCGATGGCCAGCCGCATACGCTCCTGCTCGGTATTCTCCAGATCGGTGATGTCCAGCCCGATGCTGCCCACCAGCGGGGCGCCGCTTTCCCGCGGGATGGGGAACCGGAAGGTGTGGTAGATATGCCGATCACCCAGCCGGTCGATGGCGGTGTCGGTGGTCGTGACCAATCCATGCGTCACCGCCCGTCGATCCGCCCGGTCCATACCTCTCGCCACGGAACTCGGCAGCAAGTCCGTCATGGTCTTGCCGATCCAGTCCTCCGCCTCGAAGTTATCGCGCAGGTACTGGTTGATGTAGAGAATGACCCCCGCGTTGTCCTTTATGGTGACGCTCGCGGGAAGCTTGTCCATGAAGGTCTTGAACCGGCTCTCGCTGGCCATGAGCGCTTCTTCGGCTCGCCGCAACTGGGTGGTCTCGATCACCCGGTGGAGCTGCTCGTCGGCGCGCAGCAGTTCTTCGCTGTGTCGGAGTCTCTCTTCGGCCTGACGCCGTCGAGCCGTTTCTGACGCGAGTTCCAGCTCCATACGCGCCAGCTCGACCTGGGTCCGTTCCAGAAGCGTATTAGTGGTGGTCGGGTGACTGGACATCCTGGGTTCGACTCCCCCCGGATCGGACTTCCCGTCCACCCGGCGTCCATGAGCCAGGCCGGAACCTGGCCGATTCATTTCGGGATACGTGTTGATATTCCCGCGCCTCTCCCGGCCGCTGCCGGACGAGGCGGAGGCAGTGATCCCGACGTGGCGTACCACGGCGACATCGAGGTCGCGATCGAGATCTCCCGCTGCTAAAAGGAGTTTCGGTGGTTTTTGGGCGTACTGAACCGAAAAGCCCGGTCCAGACGCAGAAAATGCCGGCCGCGGCTACTCCCAGCGAGCCAACCACGCCTCGGGCTGATCACGCAGAAACCGGTCGAACCATTCCAGCATCATGGTGCGATGGTCGACCCGGTTGGCGAAGCTACCCGAGATGCCGTGTCCCTCACCCGGGAAAAGTACCAGTTCCACCGGTTTGTCCTGGATCGACAAGGCGGTGAAGAGCTGTTCCGATTCCCCCGGAGTGACGTTCGCGTCGTCCTCCCCGTGCAAGAGCAGCAGCGGCGTGGTGATCCGATCGGCCCGGAACAGCGGCGAATGCCGCCAGAACAGCTCCGGATCCGACCACGGCGTCGCGCCCCCCGCCGCCATGTCGCCGTAGGTCCAACCCCAGACACCCTGTCCCCAGTAGGTGCCGAGATCGGAGATGCCGTACATGGAGACGGCGGCGGCGAAACGATCAGTGGTGGTGACCAGATATTCCGTCATGAAGCCGCCGTAGGAACCGCCGTAGATGCCGACCTTCTGGCCGTCGATTCCAGGATGTTCAGCGAGGAAGTGGTCCAGCCCGGCCAGGATATCCGCCGACGCCTTGGGGCCGAAATCCCCGGCGTGAAAATCGGCGAACTCGTCGCCGAACCCGTGGGCGCCACGCGGATTGACAACCAGGACGGCGTAGCCGTTGGCGGCCAGCCACTGGTGGGTGGTGCTGAAGCCGCGATAGGTCGGGCAGCAGCCACCATAGTAATAAATGATGAGTGGTGACTTGCCCGGATCAACCCGCACCGTGGGCCGATACCACCAGGCGTCGATGGTTTCGCCCCCTGGCCCGGTGAACGAGACGTCTTGCGGCTCCTCCGTGAACTGCCACCGGGTGGTCAGGTCCGCATTGGGCTGTTCCTGCAGCCTGGTGTCGCCGCCGGGCAGCGACCGGAGCCACAGGGAGGCCGGCTGCACGGCCGCGGTCTCGGTGTACAGCAGCTGACTGCCGGTGGCGTCGAGCACCGCGCCGCCGAGCATCCCTCCCTCGTAGACCGTTGTCACCCGCCACGGGCCGGCGCCGTCGGGCTGGAGTCGCGCCAGGGCCGTCCGCGAACCGTCACCGATGACAGAGTACAGTGACCGTCCCTGCCGATCCCAGCCGGGTAGCCCGCCGCCGCCGTCGAAAGAGTATGGCAGATCGGTGGTGATCCGTTCATAGGTGCGGCTGCCGAGGTCAAGCAACCAGAGCTGCTTGTTGTAGACGTTGTGTTCCGGGCGCCCGCCCCCCACCTGGTCGGGGGGACCGATGAAGGCGAGCTGCCGATCATCCGGCGACAAGGCGAAGGACTGGGGTCTGACCTCCCAGCCGCCCACGAAGGTGGCCAGCAACTCGTCGGCTCCCGTGGCCAGGTCCAGCAGGCGAAATTCGGTCTCGAACCACGGTCGTTCCTTCCTCGGTACGGTGCGACCGTAGATGATCTGCCGGCCGTGGGAGAAGAAACAGGCGTCTTCCAGCACATGGTCCCCCGGCAGCGTGAGCCGACGGCGGGATTCGGTAACGATGTCCACGAGGTGCAGGTGGGTGTGGGTGTCGTAATCCGGCACCCGCTCCCGGAGATGTTGCCGACGATGGGCGGCGTCTTCGTCCACTTCTGTCGGCTCCACGCCTCGGGTGGAGGCGAGCAGCAAGTACTTGCCATCCGGACTGAAACGGACCAGTCCGAGTCCCGGTTCGTCTTCCACCAAGGGGCGCAGCAGACCGTCGGGGGCGGTCCAGAGCAGCAGATCACGTCCGGATTCGCCGGATCGGGCCAGCAGCAACTGTTTCCAGTCCGGGGCGAAGCAGACGGGAGTGGCCGACTCGCCCCCCAGCCCCGACACCACCAGACGTCCCTTGCCGTCGAAAACCTCCACGGAATGTTGCGATCCTTCTCCGCTGGGATAGCGGCGCGAGAGCCGGCGCGCGTACAGCTTGCCGCCCGGGGCCACGGCCAATCCGGAAATCGTGGCCACCTGTCGCGTCCACTGTAACGAGGCCGGTTCACGGCGGGATTGGAGAGTCCAGGCCAGGTTGGCTTCCGGATCCGTCGTTGCCGTGATGGTGATCCGGCCAGGCAACGGGGAACCTGACGGCACCTCCAGACGAACCAGCACGGTGTGGACGCCGCGGCCCGCCGGACTGGACGCCGCCAATTGTTCCGCCTCTGTTTCCGCCTCCGGTTCCGCCTCCGGTTCCGCCCCCTCCTCGATCTTCTCGGCCTCCTTTGATGCCAGTTCTTCTCCATCCAGATACAGGATCACGGCAGCTTCGGTGGCGACGGAAAGGGACAGTTCCGTCCAGCGGTCCAACCGGATCCGACTGGCTAGCCAGTAAATCCCGGCCTCCGGCAGCTCACAGCCAGCCGCTCCCAACGTGGTCGCCCGGCGCCAGGTCAGCGAACGTCCGGGTAGGGGCGCCACGGTCTCACCTGCTTGCGGAAACGGCGCGGTGGGATCGATCTCCGGCACCAGCTCCGTCTCACCGGCCAGTGGCGGCGCCGCTGGTTCCTCGGGACCGGACGGGAATGGGCCGAGCAGCAAGACCTCCGTCACTTCGATACCGGTATCGTCTGCCGCCAGACCGACAGCGGCGGTGAGCAGCATCACAAACAGGACGGCGGCGGTTTTTAAGCCTTTGTTTTCTGGGCGGCGGGCGGCAACAATCATGGATCTCTCCCGTGAGGAGTCAGCGAGCTGAACGAATGATGAACTGGAGGGGGCCGGTCATGGGCAACGGCCTCCGGCGAATCCGCGGCGATTCTAGCGAAGGGTGCCGCTCAGGACAACCAGCCAGAGCAAGAAGCTGAGGAACATGGCCGCGAGACCGGTCAAGAGAAGCACTGAATAGATGAGGCAGAATTCTTTCATTTCGACTCCCGTGGGGGCACTGGCGCGAACCAATAGTTAGACGCCGCTGATTCCGGAAAGGTTTGGTGGCGGGAACATATTTTCAGGGCGGCCAGCAAATTGTGGTGAACCCTTTGCCGCCAGGCCGTGTCTCACCAGATGACGGCCCGGAAACCCGGCCGGCTCCGGACCGGACGAACCTTCCGCGGAGGAAACGAGTGAACGAGCAGCGGTTGATCAAACGGATCCTGGCAGGTGACGCCGCGGCTGAGCGGGCCCTGTACGACGATCACGTGGATCGGATCTACCGCCTGACCTACCGCATGACGGGAGACGAGACCTTGGCCGAGGATTTCACCCAGGACACGTTCATCCGCGCCTTCGACCGGCTGCAGTGGTTCGAGGGTCGATCGGCGCTCTCCACCTGGCTGCACAGCATTGCGGTGTCGGTGGTGCTGAACGGTCTGCGCAAGGTCAAACGTTTCCGGCAACGCGAGACGGCACTGGACGAGACCACCGGCGGCGGCGTTGTGGGCAAGAGTGGCGATCCGGAGCTGAAACGATCGCTCCATCGAGCCATCGACGAACTCTCCGACGGTCTACGCCTCGTCTTCGTGATGCACGACATCGAGGGGTACAAGCACCAGGAGATCGCCGCCATTCTGGACGTCCCGGAGGGGACGTCCAAGTCGCGCCTCGCCACGGCTCGGGGACAGCTCCGTGACTGTCTCACCCAGCCCGATTCGAGATCAATCCGGGAGGAACGGCTGTGAAGCACGACCGCCTCGAGACACGCCAGCAACAAGCGGCTCAAGAATACCACGAACCACCCTCGCCCCCCCGCGAACGGATGTGGGCGCGTATCGACGCCGCCCGCGCCGACCAGCGGCGTCTGGTCAGGCCGCCGGTCTGGCATACCGGCCGGTTCTGGTGGCCCATGGCCGCCGCCGCCGCCCTGGCCATCGGATTCCTGAGCGGCCGCTTCACCGCCGGACCGGACCCGGAACAGGCGAATCAGGTGCTCACCGAAAACAGTGAACAGGGCGAGCTCACGGCTCCAACCGATCTGGTGGAGCTGCCGGTGGCCGAGGCCGAAAACCATCTGGTTGGTTCGGACGGTCCGGATGGTCCGATCAACGATGGCTCTTCCGCTGAGAAACCACCCGCCGAGTCTCCCCGGCACCAGCTCGATCCCCAGATCTACCGCTACGCGGCCGCCCCGGTTTTCAGCCGGGCCGAACTGCTGTTGACCCGCTTCCGCGCCGGCGAGGAGTCCCCCAGCAACGGTGACGGTTTCTCCCACCAGGCCTCGGGCCTTCTGGCCGAGACCCGCCTGTTGCTGGACTCCCCGGCGGCCGACGACCGCCAGTTCCGGCGGTTGCTCATCGATCTGGAACTGGTCCTGGCCCAGATCGGCCAGCTCACCACAACCCGACCGACAGAAGACAGGGAGTGGATCGCCGACGGATTGCAGCAGCGTTCTCTGCTGCCGCGGTTGCGTGCGCAGATGCCCGACGGCACCACCATGGCCCACATTTCCGGAGGCACGAAATGACTACCTCAAGCAGCGGCAGCAAACGGATCTGGACAGTCCTGATAGTCCTGACCCTGATCCTGATCGCACTACCGATGCTGGCCCGGGCATTCCAGGGTAATGAGTACGAACAGGCGGAAGCCGCTTACAAGGCGGCGCAGCGGGAACTCGACCGTGACCACTACAAGCTGGCCGCCCAGCAATTCGCCGAGATCGCCGAACGATACAAGCAGACGGATTACGCTGCGGACGCCCTGTACTGGCAGGCGTTCGCCCTCTACCGCCTGGGCGGCAAGGCGGAACTGCGTCAGGCCGTCCGGGCGCTGGAGCACCAGGCCGAATTCTACGAGCAGCAGGCCCGCACCCTGGATGACGCCGAGATCCTGATGTACCGCCTGTACGGCAAGCTGGCCGAGCAGGGGGACTCTGAAGCCTCGGAATGGGTGATCGAACACGCGAATCCGGCTGAGGACACCGAGGCCAATCACACCAAGCTCCACAGCCAGCCTCACGACCTGGACACCAAGCTGGCCGCCCTGCACGCCCTGATGAACATGAATCCGGACCGGGCCGTGCCGCTGCTCAAGAAGGTGCTGGCCAATCGCGATCCCGGGTATGCCGAGCTGCGGGAACAGGCCATCTTCCTGCTGGGCCAGAGCGGCGACGACGAGGCCGTCTCCATCCTCATGGACCTGGCCCAGACCGATCCGGATGACGATGTGCAGGAGCAAGCCATATTCTGGCTCGGG
>JBDRBC010000453.1:0-4209 GCA_043823125.1 bacterium
CACCGCAGCTTGTGGCGGATGGAGAGATCCAGGAAGCGCCGAGGCAGCGAGACCATGGCTGGCGACTCGCTGTGAAGCCTATGGCGCGTCTTCTGGATGCCCTTCGACTTCGTCATCTAGGATACCTGAGGGTGAACATCCAGAGGTTTCCCCGCTGTGCCGAGCCGAGGTACTGCTCGTAAATATCCTGGCCCAGGCCCCAGACCGAGAGCTTGGCGTCGAAACGGTCGGCGAAGCGGTACGCCAGGGACGCCTCGTGGATGACATAGGAGTCCACCGGCCGCTTGCCGATGGTGCCGGCGGCGGGGTTGTCCGGATCGATCGGCGCGAACTCCAGCTCGGCATCCACGGTCTCGCCGACGTAGTGGACACCGTATTCAACCGAGAGTGGCTTCGCTGGCTGGAACCTGGTGAACACGTTGAACTTGTTGCGTGCGTCGTAAGGCGTCCGCTGACCATCGGGCTGCCACGAATCGAGATAGGAGTAGGCGCCACTGATGGACCAGCGGTCGGCGATGATGGACTGGGTAGCGCCGATGTCGAAGCCTTCGAGGCTGAATTCGCCGTCGGATTGCACCGGGTTGAACTTGCCGAAGATGCCGTACTGGAGGTAATCCGGGTCGGCCAGCGAGGGATCGTAGATCTCCAGGATACCGTGGTTCACTTTCTGCGAGAAGTAGGTCGCGGTGATGGAGCCGGACGGCAAGGCCTGCTCGAGGCCGAACTCGAAGCCGGTCAAGGTCTCGGCGTGCAGATCGGGATTGCCGTGAGCGTCCACGGTGTTGATGTAGCGATGCCACCAGGAGGGTGTTCGGTAGGCCGTGGAGTAGACGCCCCTGAAGTGGAGATCTTCGGTCAAACCAACCAGTACCGATGCGCGCGGGTGGATGGGTGAGATGTTCTCGGTATCGTCGAACTCCGGATCGTTGTGGGCGCTGGCCCCGACGATCAATCGTAGCCGGTCGGCGACTTTCAATTCATATTCACCGAACATCTCCAGCTTGGTCACCGCAAGATCGCGCTGCTCGGGGGCGAAGTCGTTACCGTCGTAATCCTCCCGGTAGATCGAAGCGCCGAGGGTAATCCGGTCGTCGTCACGCACTCGCCCCTGGAGCTGAGCCAGATTACCCAGCCGGAAGGAGTCCTGCTCGTACTGCAGGCCCGGAACGTCGCCGAAGTCGAAGAAGTGATCGTGCCAGCGGTGATAGCTCGGCTGGATACTGAGCCGCAGAGCGTCCGAGAGATCGATGTTCCACTTGACGTTGAGGTAGATCTCTTCCCGGTTTTCGGTGTAACGGCTGTACGGAGAGGTGAAGATCGACGGATAACTGATATTGGCCGAACGCCCGCCGTAGTTGATGTTCAACGGTCCGTGATTGGTTTTTCCACGCACCCACCAGGAACGCTTGCCGGAATGATCCGAGACGATCTTGTGCTCGTCCGTGGTGATGTAGCTCACGCTGAGCAAAGAAGCAGTCTCGCCCCGGATCGTGGGGACCGACACCGTGCTGATGACGGTGTTGTGGCGGCCGTAGGCAGCGCTGAACTCGCCGCCGTCGGGCACATCGCCGGGCTGCAACGTGATGATGTTGATCACGCCTTGAAAGGCGTTGCTGCCGTACATGGACGACTGGGGCCCCGGCACTACTTCGATGCGAGCGATGAGATCCAGGGGGAACACCGTCAGGTCGGTCCAGATGCCGCCGTCGCGCACATCGTTGATGGGCACGCCGTCCACCAGCCACAGCATCCGTTCGTTGATGGGCGAGCCACCGAGCATGCCCCGGACGGAGGTATTGGTGAATCCCCACAGCCAGTTCCGGACCTGGAAACCAGGGACGCGCCGGAGGACCTGATCCAGACTGGTGGCGCCGCTCCCTTCGATCATGGACCGGGTGATGACATAGACCTTGGCGGCCGCCTGGGTCGCTTCCTGGGGGCGTCGGGAGGAGGTGTAGACCACCTTGGTCAATTCCTCGATGGACAGGTCGAAAATGTCGTCCTCACCCTCAGTCGCCCATACCGGAGATACTGCCAGAGCGAGCGTGATGAAGATCAAGCTCGACATTGCGATTCGTATCATGGTCCCTCTCCTCGTGGTTCCCCGATTCGCCGGGGTGACTTACTTCTCCAGGACGTTTCTCGCCAGCCGCAGCAGTCGGGAGCTGATCTGCAGCTGGGCGTGATGCTCGCTGACGCGATTTATGTCCATGCCGATGCGGTCATTATCGAGGAACAGCCAGATGGCGCCGCCCCGGGTGGTGAATTTCTCGATGTCGCTGACCGTCAGGATGGGGAATCCGCTGGCCTGTTCCAGGATCTCACCCAGCGGCGTTTCCGCCTTTCGCGACACGAATAACAGGTGGCACTGCGGAATCTGCTCCAGCGATTCGATGGTAAGCACGACGACACGGCGCGACGGGGGTTGGCGGGTCGCGAGAGCGTCCTCGAGGATCTCGACCAGCCGGGTGTCCCCGAGAATCCCGATGACCGTGGGATCGTTTGCCGAGCGGTAGCTGCTGTTGGGCCAGGTCACCAGACGGGTGAAGTTGAGCAGGTAGGCGCCCTTGATCTTCAGCTCGATAGGCGGGTGCTGATCAGCGGGAGTCTGGCCGGCCGAGAGGATGCACAGGAGCAGGACCGCCATAACGAGCGCGGGCCTGAATGCCCGACCGAGAAGAGATTTGGGTAGAATCACCGGCACGCCGATACCTTTCCGATGGTGTCGTTCATGGGAGCTGTTCCGACGACTCCGGGTAGCCTGCCTCGATCCCCCCTGTTCTGTTGTGCTGATTTGAGTTTCGGCTTCTGGGTGTGCGCCTTGATTATTATCCAGCGCTGGAGCCTGATGAGATTTCCCAGGCAGAGGTCGAGCAGTCACGCCCAGTAAATCCCTGCTTCACATTCGGTTAAGTATCTGCCACCCTGCCCAGGACCTTCACGGTCAATGTCCTACCCGTTGACCGCTGGACGGAGCCGCCTATCCGGTACTTCCAGGGAGGATCCCGCCATGAACGAGAATCCCCGTGTCATTATCCTCGGGACCGGCAGTTACATTCCCACGGAAGTTGTTCCCAACGAGCGCTTCCTCGCCAACGAATTCCGTGATCAGGAAGGACAGGGTCACGACAAGGCCAACCGGGAGGTGATCGCGGATTTCGAGCGGATAACCGGCATCACCGAGCGCCGGTACGTTACCGACGACCTCGTCTCGTCCGACATCGCCCACCTGGCCGCCCGGGACGCGCTGGAGTCGTCGGACATCAACCCGGAAACGCTCGACTACATCATCCTCGCCCACAACTTCGGGGATGTGCCGGCTGCCAATCGCAGGTCCGATTTCGTGCCGAGCCTGGCCTCACGGGTGAAGCACGCGCTAAGAATCCGGAATCCACACACCGTCGCCTATGACATCGCCTTCGGTTGTCCCGGCTGGGTGCAGGGGATGATCCAGGCCGATTACTACCTCCGGTCGGGAGATTGCCGGCGGGTGATGGTCATCGGGGTCGAGACCCTGTCCAGGATCTCGGACCCCAACGACCGGGACAGCATGATCTACTCGGACGGGGCGGGAGCCGCCATCCTCGAGGCGGTGCACAGCGAGTTGCCGGTGGGCATCCTGTCCCACGCCGCCAGGACCGACACGCTGGATGAGGCGTATCTGCTCTGGATGGGCAAATCGAATGATCCAGACCACGCGGGCAACGAGATCTATCTGAAGATGGAGGGGCGCAAGGTTTTCGAGTACGCCCTGAAGACCGTGCCGCTGGTGGTCAAGGAGAGCCTCGACAAGGCGGGGGTGAGTTTCCACGACGTCGACAGGATCCTCATCCATCAGGCCAACGCAAAAATGGACGAGGCCATCTTGAAACGCCTGGGGCGGTTATATGACGTCCGGGACGTACCCGCTTCCATCATGCCCATGACCATCTCCTGGCTCGGCAACAGCTCGGTGGCCACGGTGCCGACCTTGCTGGATCTGCTGCGCAAGGGGAAACTCGAGCACCATCAGCCGATCAATGGCGGCCTGTACGTCCTGGCCTCGGTGGGGGCCGGGATGAATATCAACTCGCTGGTCTACCGGTCTCCTTGACCTTCGCGAATGTCGCGAGAGGTGATCACTTAATCCCACCAAATTCCCGGCAGCATGTGTTATGGTTCCGCGGGATTGTCCCAGCGCACGCAGGGATCGACGAGACCACAACTATT
>JBDRBC010000454.1:0-4626 GCA_043823125.1 bacterium
ACGAACCTGACGCAGATGCTGCGTCAGATCCGGGGCGAACTCGACTGGATCACTATGCGGGCGCTGGAAAAAGACCGATCACGCAGGTACCAGTCGGCATCGGAATTCGCCGCAGACATCGAACGCTACCTTGCAGATGAACCCGTGCTCGCCCACAGGCCGAGTCTCACCTACCAGCTACGAAAACTGATGGTCAGGCACAAGGCCCGCTTCGGCATTGCCGCAGCATCCGTCGTGGCGCTGGTCGGTTTCGGGCTGACCATGTCGATCCAGGCGGGAAGAATCACACGGGAGCGCGATCGCGCCGATCAGGAAGCGAAAACTGCACAGCAGGTATCGGAGTTCCTGGTGGGACTGTTCGATGTTTCCAGTCCGTACGAGGCGAATGGCGAGAGCATCACGGCCAGGCAGATCCTCGACGAAGGTGTTCGAACAATCGAGGAGGAGCTGACGGAGCAGCCCTTGATACGAGCACGGTTGTCGGAAACGATGGGAAGGGTTTACAGAAATCTGGGCCTCTACGCCGAGGCACGCCCGCTGCTGGAAGATGCGATGACCACGCGGAAGGGTCTTCTCGGCGAAAAAGACCCCGAAACCTTGAGTAGCCTCAACAGCCTCGCGAATCTGCTCTGGGAAACGGGCGACTACGCGAGCGCACGACCGCTCTATGAATATGCTCTGGAAACCATGATCCAGATTCGCGGGCCCGACGACCTCAGGGTGGCAACGGCGTACGGAAATCTGGGGATCCTGCTCAAGAATCTGGGGGAGTACCAGGAAGCGAGACGGCTGATGGAGCAGGCCTTGTCGATCCGGGAGAAACACCTCGGTCACGACCACTCTGACGTGGCCAATGACCTGAACAGCCTCGCCAGCCTGCTGCGGTTGACCGGCGATCTCGAGGGAGCACGGACGCTCTATGGCCGGGTACTGGCCATCCGGGAGCAAGTCTTCGGTCCCGATCACCTCTCGGTGGCGGAAGGCTTGAACAATCTAGCGAACGTCGTCAGCGATGCTGGCGATCACGAAGGAGCGCGGTCTCTCTACGAACGCTCACTGGCCATCCGGGAGAGGATTCTCGGCCCGGATCATCCCGACGTGGGAAGGTGCCTCAATAACCTCGCCATTCTGCTGAAGAACATGGGCGAACCAGACAATGCCCGGCCACTGTGCGAGAGAGCGCTGGCCATCCAGGAACAGGCCTTTGGCCCGGAGCATCCCGAAATTGCCAGGTGCTCGATCGTCCTTGCACAGTTGCTTGGCAATTCCGGCAATCGCGAGGAGGCCCGGCGTCTTTACGAACGCGCCCTGGTCATTGACGAAAAGATATGTGGAGTCAATCACCCCCTCGTCCTGAGCACCCTGTACAACCTCAGCTGTCTCTATGCTCTCGATGGTGAGCCGGCGCAGGCACTCCTGCTGTTGCGCAAAGCATACGATCGTGGCTTCGATAACATCGTGATCGCTGAGGACTCCGATCTGGAAAGCCTTCATGGTGATCCGGAATTCGAGATCATTGCAGCCGAAGTGAGGAGGCGGCATCAGGAGTGAACAGGAATGACAACCATCTAGCCATCGCTTGTCGTGCATGCAGTATCGGTACGACATCCTCAATGGGGCAGTGATCAGGGATCTCCATCCGTGGACACTGGCCGACTACAGTGAATGTACTGGAGGGCATCATGATTAATGATAGAACGTCTCGTTCGCTGCGTCCGGTTCTAGTGTCTCTCATCCTCCTGCTACCCGTGGCCGGTTTTACGACTGTGCTGCCGCGCGTTGAGCGTGGGGACCAAGCCCAGGCGAATTACTCGAGCCAAGATCGAGATCGTCAAATAAGTGGCGATGTGCATAGAACAGGTGACAGCGAGAATATATCCCTGATCGGCCGCTGGGCAAACGGGCCGTGCCGTGCGGTAACCGTTGCTGCAGGCCTCGCTTACTTCGGCAACGGCGGGTATCTTGAGATTGTTGACGTCAGCGATCCAGGCTCATTTGTCTGGCTGGGAAAGATGCTGGTTCCCGCACCGGTTCATGGTGCCGCCGTCAGCGGCAGCTACGCCTATGTGGCTGCTGGATACGACGGCCTACGGATCATCGATGTCTCGGATCCCGCGAATCCTTTCGAGACGGGCTTTCACATCACGGATGACAGGGCTGATGGCGTCGCGGTCAGTGGCAGCTACGCCTATGTGGCTGATCATGATGGTGGCCTACGGATCATCAATGTCTCGGATCCGATGAATCCCTTCGAGGCTGGCTTTTACAATACGAGTGACGAGGCTCAGGGCGTCGCCGTCAGCGGCAGTTATGCCTATGTGGCTGATAGTTATGACGGCCTGCGGATCATCGATGTCTCAGATCCCGCGAGTCCTTTTGAGGCGGACTCTTACCATAAGGGTGGCAATGCATTTGGCGTCGCTGTCAGTGGCAGCTACGCCTATTTAGCTGATGATGAAAACGGCCTTCGCATCATCGATGTCTCAGATCCCGCAAATCTTTTTGAGGCGGGTTTTTACGATACGGGTGACTCGGCTCAGGGCGTCGCCGTCAGCGGCAGCTACGCCTGGGTGGCTGATGGGTACAACGGCCTACGGGTCATCGGTATCTCGGATCCGGCGAATCCCCTTGCAGCAGACTTTTTCGAGACGGGTGCCGAGGCTCGAGGCGTCGCTGTCAGCGGTAGCCATGCATATGTGGCTGCTGTTGGTAACGGCCCACGGATCATCGATGTCTCAGATCCCGCGAATCCCTCAGAATCAGGCCATTACGATACAGGTGACATTGCTCAGGACGTCGCCGTCAGCGGCAGCTACGCCTATGTGGCTGCTGGATACGACGGCCTACGGATCATCGATGTCTCAGATCCGACGCTTCCCTCTGCCGCAGGCTTTTTCGATACCGGTGGCTCTGCTTATAGCATCGCAGTGAGCGGTAGCTATGCCTTTGTTGCCGATGGGAATGACGGTCTCTGGATTCTGGAGATCGAAGTCGAAGTCCCCAACTTCCTGTCATGGTTCGTTGTCGAGCAAAAGCAGGATGTCGTGTCGATCTCCTGGCAGGTCGAGCCAGATCATGGCCTTCACGCCTTGCGGTTGACCGCACATGATGGGGGATCTGGGAGGGAGATCGACATCACCAGGACGTGAACGGGGCAGTTCAGGGCACAGGATAAGTTCCTGTTCTCCCAGCTCGCCCAGGCGGTAACCTACCAGCTCCACCACCAGACCGAGTCGGGTTCCTGGCAGCTGCTGGCGAGCGAGAAGATCACAGTGGAGATGCCATCTCTGATCACCGGTATCGACCAGGTCTTCCCGAATCCCTTCAATCCCCAGACAGCGGTTTCCTTCTCGGTGGAGAAGAAGGAAGAAGTGAGAATTACCGTCCACGACATGCGGGGCAGGCTGGTCCGTGTTCTGGCGGATCGGTCATTCGATAGGGGGGCACATTCGGTCTACTGGACAGGCACCGACGCTTCTGGCAACTCCGAACCTTCCGGTACATATCTTGTCCGAATGGAAACGGCCAGGAAGGTGGAATCCAAGAAGATCATGCTTGTCCGTTGATGCCCAGTCGGCGGATGGATCTTGACACCCCAACAGCACTGCTGGCCCCGGAGGGATGCTGGCGGTGCTGGCGTTGAGCACCTCGCGACCTACCTGGTCGCCGTCTGAGCGATCCCCGCCACAAGCGGAGTTGGACTTTGACGAGGCGACAGGCTCCGCTGATTGGCAAGAGATGGATCAGATGGCGGACCAGGCGGTTGACTTTACTCTTCGCTTCCGATTCACCATGTGGTGCAGGGGAGGTTTCGTATACACCCCGGTAATGTGCCGAGAGGGCGAAGTGACCTCCGGGGGTACTGGCCCCCCCAATCGATTGAATGATGCGTCGAACAGGGCGAGGGGATAAAGGACCAGTTGCTCCTTGAACCATCTTGGCTTACCCTGGTTTTTGAGCCAGGAAAGCTCCGTTCTTCTGATTCCCAGGATCGGACCGTGTGAATTGCCCGCGATCCCTGGCAAGAGTCAGAGCCTATGCCTGCTTGTCATGGAGGTGCAGAATGGCAGTACCCTCGATAGTGATCAAGACCTACAACGTATTCATCATCAGCAATCGTCTGGATCCCCCCTTTGCGGACACCATGGCCGATCCCTCCATTGTGGCCACGATCATCATGCACGGCGAATGGCAAGGCCAGCCGCGGCACGCGCAGTTCAACTTCACGACCAAGACCGAATTGCCGGCCATCAAGTTCGACGTACCCAACCAGGGCACGAGCTGGGATTACGAAACGGTTGTATACCGGCCCGCGGCCGAGTACGAGAGGTGGCTGGATTTGCTGCGGCACGAGAAGCCGTTGCAGCTGGTCATCGGCGAGGATCCTCCGTTCGTCATGTTCAATACCGGAGCCGAGCCCATCGGCGAGGGCGGGTTTGACTTCTCGCAGTAGTTGCATGGCCTCACGATGTCCGGGTCCGCTTCACCATCGGAGACGAGAAAGCCATCTCCGTGCCGGACTGGGGCGGGGTCTACATCTTCGACGCGGGCGAGCCCGAGGACTACCGGTTCCGTATCGATCCCGACCCGCTACGGCGGCTCGGTACGCTACGCGCGCCAACGTGC
>JBDRBC010000455.1:0-6763 GCA_043823125.1 bacterium
GATCTGCTGCTGGCTGGCGTTGAGGCCGGGGATGATGGAGATGACCAGGTAGCAGACGCGGAGCTTGTGCGCCTCGAGATATTGCGGTAGATAGCGAGCGGTGGGCGAGAGGCGGCCGAAGAGCGTGGGGATGACGAAGAAGATGGCCGCGATGACGGCGGCGAGCTGGAGCAGACGCCGTCGAGTGAGCTGTTGCTTCAACTTGCGGCGGATACGGTCGCGGCGGCGTTTCTTCTGGCGGAAGTACCAGAAAAGGAGGAGGCCGAGGAGTATCGCCTCGGCCAGGTAGCGGGTTAGCATGGTGTCCGGGCGCCTCGGTTCTGGCTAACGGCCCTGGGCGCGGAAACGCCAGATCTGGCCGTTCTCGCGTTTGACGAGGTAGATGCTCGCATCGGCGCCATACCCCTCGCATTCGATACCGTAGAATTCCCACTCCTTGAAACCGGCACTGCCCCCCACGCTGACCACCGTGTCGAGGTAATGGCCCGACAGGTCGACCTTGTGGATGCCGTTGCGGTCGGCCACGAGCAAGTGTTCATCGGCCGCTGAGCCCTCGCCCGGCCGTTCGATGGCTATACGGGTGGGAAACTCGAACTTCGCCTCGGCGGCGGCGTTGCGTTCCGTGTTCACACCTTCACTGCCGAAATGGTGCTTGTAGTTCCCCTTCTCATCGAACAGGACCACGCAGTGGTTGCCCCAGTCGGTCACATAGAAGTTCCCATCCTTGTCCCGGGCGATCCCCTCGGGAGAGTTGAGCCGCCTGCCCTCGCCATACTGCCGCGCGAGGACGCTCCCCTGATCGTTCAGGTTGAACTGCACGACCGCATTCTGCCGGGAATCGATGGCAAGAGCCACCTGGGTATTGCCCTGCTTCATGGCGAAATCACGCAGGTAGATCGTCTGCTCCTGCTCGAGGATCCGGGTCACCTTTTCCTCGATTTCCGGCGGGCAGAAGATGGTGTTGTCCTCATGATCGATCACGGCCATCGGCAGATCGCCGCCGGCCACATCGGCGTCATAGCCGGATATCACCTCGGCGAAGCAGTGGAAGATCTCCGCTTCATCCTTGACCTTGCTGTCGAAGCAGTAGGTATAGCGATTGGGGACCGTGAACACGAGCGACTCGACGGAAGCTCCCATGGGCAGTCTGAGCTCAAACGGCTCGCTGCCGCCGGGGAACGCCGAAGCCGCGGCGTTCCGCAGGGTGAACGTAGTATCGACCGGCACCGGCCGCCCCTTGTACCGGGTACTGCCGGTCAGGTGGACCCGCGTGCCGCCCGCGGGATTCGTCTCGGTGGCGCTGCAGATGGCAAACACGAATCGCAGCAGTGAATCCGTGATGAAGAACTCGTCGCCGATCCCACTCCAGTTACCCGTCGAGGAACTGAAGGACTGGCTCACCGCGCCCTCGATCCGGTTGCGAGACGGGTAGACGTAGCGTTGCGGCAGATAGACCTGCCGCCACATGATCAGGAAGTCGTCGACGATGCCGGTGAACTCGAAGGATCTGGAGCGGATGCTCTCGTAATAGATCCGGTTCTCATCCGGCGCATGATACCGGACATCGTTCAGATTGAAGTTGATCTCGGTGGTCTGTCCACTGTAGGAGATACTGCCGTCTCCGATGTTGGCACTGGCGCCTCGCAAACCGTAGGACGCCTTCATGTATACGAAATCTCGCTGCACCCTGGCTCCACCGAACAGGTCCAGCAGGTACTGATAACACTTCTTCGCCTGATCATCGGCATTCAGCTGATCGAGGGTCATGCCGATTCGCAGCAACGCTCGCGGGGCGACGTACGAATCCTTGCCGAGCAGGTTGTGGAATATCTCGAGCGCCTGTTCATCGTATTCAACCCGGTCAGTCCCGCTGACGAACCTGGCCATGGTGGACTTGATCATGCCACGCACATACTGGATCTCGTCCGCGTACTCGGCGCTGCTCAGACCGCGCAGGATCGTTTCCGCTTCCTGGAGATAGGTCGTGGCGTTCCGCATGTTGAAACTGGCGATGGAGATGATGTTGATCACGTCCAGGAACATGAGCCGGAAATGCTCGGAGGATCCGGTTCCGATCTGGATCCTGACGTCCTCGAACGTCGAGCCGGAACCCGGCGGAATGTACCGTGTGTACTTCAGCTTATCGAATCCTGGCACCAGCGTCGCGATGACTGCCCTGCTCAGCAGGAAATACGATTCCTGATTCTCGGTCACACCCCGCTGGAACAGGCTGAATGCCAGCCCGAGCGCCGTGTCGAAGCGCTGGTTCATGGTGAGCGACTGGTTCTTGAGGAAGTAGTAGAGCTCCGGCAACGTGGAATCGATGTCATTACTCGACATGTTACCGGCGGAACAGATCGCCTTCTTCTTGATGACGTCGACGCTGTGCGGCCAGTTCAGCCGGTCGATCTCGGCGAACCACCGCATGGCCTCGTCGAACTGCCTGTTCTGGAAATAGATGTCCGCCAGACGGTAGCAGGCCTCGACGGCCATGAGATCCCACCGATTGTCCAGCGCCACTGCTCGATTGTTGTCGGGCAGCTCGACGAGGTCGTGCTCGAGAAAGGACCGGAACTGGTCCGCGCCCAGGCAATCGACATCGTCCAGCTGGATCGTCTTGAGATAATTGGCCCAGCCGAGCCAGTACTGGCATTCCTCGGCGTAGGGAGAGGAGCCGGGATCGAGCTGGTCCATCTGCTGGTCGAGCGTGAGCGGGATGCCCGCTTTCTGGATCCTGGACTGATCGAAGATCTTCAAGAACGCGTACGACGCGGCGAACCCGAGTTTCTCGGCGTCGACGGGTCCAGCCGCGGCCAGCTGGAACTGATCGAGCAGCATCGCCGGTCCGAAATCGTCTGCGACGGAAAACGCGGACAGATCGGCGATCGTCTGCAACGTCCCCACTGCGCCGCGAAGCTCGGGATTTTGCCCCACTGCCGGAAAATTATCCAGCAACTGGGAGACGGCCGCAGCCACCCTGTCGAAACTGGACGCATCCGAGGTTGCACCACGGCCATCCAGAATCGCAAAGGCGAGGGTGGCCTGTGCAACGAGGTAGAACTTGATCTCGTCACTCAAGCCGTCCACGGCCTGAATCTCGGCGGTCAGCGTCTGCAGGTCCGCCGGCGCCGCCGATCGACTCGGGCTCATCTCCACGAGGCGTAACTTGGCATACACACCCAGGTAGTCGACCAGGAGCTTGTTCTGCGCATCGAACTGCTGGATCTCCCCGCTGTTGTTGCGCAGAAAGACCAGGAGCGCGGTGAGTTCGTCTCTGCTGTTTTCACCGGTTGTGATCTCCGACTGCCGGAAATGACACCACGCCATCTTGGCCAGGGCGCCCTGGCGAAAACGGTCATTGACCGAGTAGTACTGGATGAAATCCGCGAAGTCATCGAAGATCGAGGATCCGGCATTCGCATGGAAATCGAGATTCCTGGTCTCCGCGCCGCCCTTCAGCTTGTTCCGGTACCGCGTCTCGCCGCGCCAGAAGTGCGCCCGCAGCTTGGCTTCCGGAGAAACCTGCACCAGGCCAGAGATGACATCGGAGAAATAGGCGAGCACATCTCCATGTTCCTCGAGGAACGGGACGTTCCCGACCATCATCTCGTACCGTTCATCATCATTGTCCTGCGCGTGAAGGCCAGGGGCAGCCAGAACCATGGTCAAAACGACAAGCAACAAACCGCTGGAAACTCTCATCTTCAATCCCATCCTCTAGTGCCTTGCTGCCGGGATCCGCCTGATCGATTCCCCGCCCTTGCGAAAGTCGCTCGAGCGGAAGAAACCGAGGTGCCGTCCCTTGGCAATACGTTTGGCTGTCACCTGAAATCCAGGAAGCAGGGTGATGTCCGCTTCCTTGGCGCGTATGCTGATCCGGTAGTAAATCCTGCCCGTGCCGCGTGGAGTGTATACCCACTGCGTGATCTTGTCCTCGAGGTACTTATCCACGACATCGCTACCGGATTCCTGTTTCATCTGGTAACTCACGAGATTCCCGAATTGATTGACAAAGGCCTCCGCCTCGTAAGGATCGGTGGGTATGCCACTCGTTGTCTGGCTGTCCTTCTTCCACAACTGCTCGAGCTGAGCCAGGTTGATCTGCGCGTCCGGTCCGGTTCGGTCGTAATCGAGCTGGAAGATATCCGGCTCCTCGGGAGGGGGAATCACCTCGATCTCACCGAAGCCGTGCGGTACAGGAACGTATCCGGTCGTATCGGCAATGGCGCCGTTCATGACACCCCAGTAGGCTTCGGGTCCTTCTTCCTTGTTGCAACCGGCGCAAAGGACAGCTATTGCCAGCAGGGTGATCGACCCTCCACGGACCACCCACCGCCGGCGGAGGCTCCCCGACTGTCGCGAATCTGCAAGTTTCGTGATCATCCTGTTTCACTCCTCCGGATCACCGAAGCGGGACCTTGCTGGTCAGGTCCGAGTCAACCTGTGGTGGCGGTGGCGGCGGGTCACCCCGCCTGGCAATCTGTCCCAGACCCTTCACACCGGCTTCTTCGACAAGGGGGCCAACCAGCAACACGTACTCGATGGTGGCGATCTTCAGGATGGCCTCGGAGAAGAGCTGGTCGACGACCGTGATGACATCCGCATAGCTGATATCGTACTCGGCGCGGATGACGACCTCGCACTTCGACTTCCCGCTCATGCCCGCCGTGGAATTGCTCAGCTTGGCCCTGAGAACCGGCCCGACGTCACTCACGGGCACCGGATTGAGATACGGTCCGGCATAGTCGATGAAACTGGCCTTGCTGCGATCGGAATCAGGGCCGAGTGCTTCCAGCAAGCCGATCTCGCGATCGTTGAAGACCGTACAGTAAGTCCGATTCTGGAACTCGTATAGCTGAACGATCATGCTGCACAGGGTCTTGCCATATGAACGTGGTGTCTCCAGCCGCTTCACGCCGAGCGACTCCTTGCCGCCCGCCACGATACTGCTCGTCAGGAGAAAGAACAGGATCAACAGGAACACCACGTCGAAAAGCGCCGTCATCGGCATTTTTCGGGATTCTTCGGGAGACGTGTTCAATCCCATGTTCTCGGTCCTCCCTAGCCGGTTTCCTGCTTCTTCTGCTTCAAGACGAACGAGATCTTGGGAATCGAGTCGGCGCCACAGATGTTCATAATCTCGTTGATAAAGCCGATCTTCACTCCCGAGTCGGCCATGATCTCCATATCGAGCTGATCCGGTCCGGCCCCCTCGTCGAGCCGGAGGAAGTACTCCAGGAATAGTGCGATCTGGGCGGTCGGTTTCCCCTGCTGGGTTCGATCGGCCGGGGCCAGGCCGTAACGCTCGACCTTGTAGCAATCCCGACACAGCGGGTTGTCCGACGATTCCAGGTACTGGCCATACTTGCTGAGGAATTCCCGGTGATCGGGATTTTCCCGGTCGAGTCGCAGATCAGCGTCCCAGGTCTTCGTGTCCTCGCGGTTGTTACGACTGAAGGAATCCGAACTGCCCAGCTTCGGTTCGCGACCGAGAATGAACCACTCGAAGCGATCGGAGTCTTCCACCCGGTCGATGAGAATCAGGACATCTTCGATATCGGGTTTGGCATCGACATTCGTGAAACCCAGAGGGAGGTCCATCTTCTGTTCTCCGCCCCCGATTTCTTCGCGCGATACCTCGCTCGGTTCGCCACCGCTATAGGTCACCGCAGCAGCAGCCGTGAGAAAGAAGAAGATCAGCAAGAGAAAGACCATGTCGATCAAACTCGAGGGGACGATCTCCTCATCCTCGGTCGGCTGCTGATGTTTGAGCATCTTGTGCAGCATCTTGATCCTCTCCCGCCGGGATTAGATTTCTCTCCCTGCCTCGACGATCGCTTTCTGCCAGCGGCAGACGATCTGATTCAAGGAATGCGTGAGAACGTAATGCAGGACCGAGAACACGATGGCGATCCCGAGACCCGCGATGGTGGTCTGCAAGGCGAAGTTGATGTCGGGCGCCAGGATGGTGGCGATATCACCGCCGGTCGCCTTGACCGCCTGCGGCAACCGGGCAAAAGCGAAGGAGATGCCCGCCACCGTACCGAACAGACCGAGCGACGGTGCAATGATGGCCAACAACCGCACGAACTCGATGGCCTGACCGCGCAGCCGCGTATGCTCGTACTCGGCCTCGTTGACCATGGCGCGATCGACCTCCTGCGAGGCCTCGATCATGCACTGATTCATCTCGTGATTCCGCAGGCCGCTGCGGAGAATCTTGACCAGCGGGAAAGCGCCCTTCACGGGGCCGGCCTTCTTCGATTCGGGCTTGATCTTGGCAAGAGAGTCCAGGACGCCCTGGAACTGGAGCTTCAAATCTTCATCCCAGGTCATCCGTCCGTGGTCATCGCGATCCAGGCCGTTGGCGTCACACATTCGCTGTTCAGTCCGCGCCAGCTCATTCCACTTCTCGACGGCGCCGCCATCCTGCTCGACGATCTTCTTGTAAACGCTCAGTCGCGCCCAGGGCTTCAGCCGGAAGAAGAAGGAATAGACGAAGAAGACGAGCCCGAAAAAGGCACACGACCGCAAGGCCCACCAGACACCGTCGCTGATGAGTTTCTCGGTACCGACCGGCTCATCGAGATTCACCTTGGTGACTTCCAGAACGCCACTCTTGAGGTAGGCAATCTCGTGCGAGGTAATCGTGTCCGTGGATGAGGTGGCCAGGATCTGGTAATGATAGTAAACGTGAGGTTCCCGGTTGGTGAACTTGGTGCGGCCGATCAGCCAGTCCGCGTCTTCCTCGGGCTGCAGTTCG
>JBDRBC010000456.1:0-3658 GCA_043823125.1 bacterium
GGTTGCCCCGCAGTCATCTGTGAAGCCGATCACGCAGTCGCTCGCCTCATGTGATTCCCTCCTCAAGCTTCCGGTAGTTGCCCGTGCCACGTGGGATCGACCGGGTACGGAGCTGCTCGTCGTTGGCGATCGCGTGGGGGAAGGAGAATCCGACTACTCCTTCGAGGTGATCAATGCTGAGCTGCTTCTGATCGCTACGGAAGGCCCGTCTTTGCTCGCGCGAGTGCCACTGGGTGAGCTAACCCGGGTGGTGTCTGACGCGGATCAGACGTCGTCGACCGACATCCTGGAGCTTTCGATCCAGGCACTCGGCGAAATGGAGCAACTCGACCAGGCGGTGGCATTTGAGTATGCGTCACTTCCGGACACTGGTCACGTCCTGCTGGTCCATCTCATGCGCGACGTGCAGTGGGGCCTGACGGAGCGGTACGCCGTGATCGTGACGATTCGTGGCAACACCCTGATTGCGGGCGACCGCGTACTGGTCGGTCGCGACGCCTTGGAGCACCCTGTATTCTATGGTGTCTTTGAGCTGAGCGAAACTGAGAGCGATGTCAGTCCCCTGCTCGTTCTCAGGCGAGAGGGCATGGGACACTTCTCAAAACGCCTCGTGTTCCAACTCGACGATACCGGTGCCTTTCGTTCCACCGAAGAGTTGGATGAGTAGTTCGGCTGCGTTTGTAATCCTGATGTTCCCGCACAGCCGCCGCAGGATATATTGTTATTTATGAACGGTATATCTTGTTTCGGACAACTTGCCCCCCTCGCACCTGAGCATTCGACGCCATACTGCAGCCGCCGGTTTCTTGTCGCTTGGGCGGATCCGGGATCCCGTCGGCCGGCGTGGTGGTCTTGTCGCGCCACCGGTTCTTGTATTTCGGGTGGTTCTTGATCGTCTCCCGGAGTCTGTGGTACTCGCGCCACCGCAGTTGCACGACATTCTTCAGCATGTTGTGCTTGCGGATCAGGGCCTGGCACGCCCGGTGAATCTCCATCAACGGAGCCCATCTCCCGGTCCGGATGGTGGATATGATTCTGAAGTAGTCGTCCGCCTGGGCTTCCAGGTAGATGGTTTGCCCCAGGTAGGCCGCGACCTCGTTCGTGTAAATGGTGGTGTTCTTGGCGAAGTTCATGTCGGTCACGGCATGAATCGCTTCGTGCACGACGATGGATTTCTCGTACGTGTCCACATCCTTGTAGCTGGTGGCCAGCTTCGTGGCGAAATCGTGATCGATCTCGATGGTGTTGGCAGCGAAGGCGTACTTGGCCGAACCGCCCAGATTCTGGACGGGCCGGATATGGATGGCCTGGTTCTTGACCTTGGCGGCAACGCGGAGCAGGTGATAGAACGTGACGGGCAGCCGTTCCAGATGGAAATGGATCTTGCGCACCGCTTTTTCTTCAAGGACCGCCGCGACATCGTAATGTAGAGTCTCGAAACCCATGAGGTGATTCTATCACGCTAGCGCCAGCGGCGACAGCAGATTCTGTCGGGCCTGATTCGCTGTCAGCCATGCGTTTTTTAAATGGGCAACATCAGGTCGTGGACGCCGAAAAGCGTCGAGCAGACCGGCTACGCCCTGTCTTGACGGTTTCTCGTGGAGGTGGCACTCTCCAGGCTAAAGGATCTGGCGGCAGTGATTCGAATCGAGAGAGTGAGGGACTATCATGGCCTACACTGGCGAGATAATGAATGCATGCGGCATGATCAATATCGACCTGTCGAAAGTGGCGGTTGTGGCCGTGAGCGGAGATGGCCCGAATATCTGTGGCCACTTGCTGCTCCACGCCGGTCCCAGCCGAGGCGGTTACTATTTTCATGTTGCGGGCGAGATCCATGGGTATCCCCGCTACATGAGCGAGGCCGGCTACAAGCGTTACATGCGGGAAGCGGGCAAGACCGAACTGCGCCGCCGCTACTTGTCCCTGCCGGACCCGAATGGGGCGTTGATGTACCTGGAAGGATTGATGGCGAACAAGTGGACCTGGCTGGTCCTGCCCAACAACTGCGTTCACTTCGTCGAAGAGGTGATCAAGGCCGGTGGTGGGACCTGGTCTTCCTACAGCAACTGTCCGGACATCGCCACTCAGGACACCCTGTCAGAACGAATCGATCGCTTTCTCCAGCAGTTGGAGAGTGAGATCTATCGCATGTACGGCGTTCCCCACTTCTGAGATACAGGCGACAAGCCCGAACC
This sequence comes from bacterium, assembly GCA_043823125.1. Classification (GTDB taxonomy): domain Bacteria; phylum Krumholzibacteriota; class Krumholzibacteriia; order LZORAL124-64-63; family LZORAL124-64-63; genus JBDRBC01. The sequence goes on from JBDRBC010000456.1 coordinate 2,199, forward strand.
GGAGAAATCACAGGCAGCGAGAAATGACGGAGGTAGGTAGATGGGACAGGACGGCGTGGCCGGCAGTAACCCTCAGATCAGTCTCCAGTGCCTGAACGGTGCCACAGCGCCACAGCCTGTGGTGCAAGGCTGGCAAGGGCTGGCGAAATTTGCCGAGACGGTGCGGCGGGAGTTCTGGGAACTTCTGGGCGCGGTGGTCATGGCGCCGGCGGATCCGGACAATCAAGCGAGACTGGAGGCCTTCTGCGACGCGAACGAGCTGGAGCGAGATACGGTCTTCGGCGCGATCCAGGCCTGCGATTTTCTGCTGGGGAATGCCACGGCGCTCAATCTGGAACCGGATGGGTTGCGGCAGGATCTGACCGCCCTGTCCGGCGGGCAGACGGCCGTCGCCACCGAGTTCCAGGACCGTTATCAGGCGGCCAAGCCGTTGTTGCGGAACAGGTTGATGGAAGCCACGCTGTCCGATCACGGCAAGCTGTTGACCGGGCTGGACTGGCGGGTGGACAACGTGACCGCCTCGGACCGCGGGGCCCAGCTCAATGCGACCGTGGTCTACCTGACGATGCGGTATCGGGACGGGGAGAATCAGGACCGGGTCACCTTCCAGCTGACCCCCGAGGCACTGAAGCAGCTCAAGGCCTTCACGGACAGGTTCGGGAGCTAGGCGGATCAGGGGGCGACGATGACCTTGGTCTGGCTGGGCGCAATCTGCGCCCCTGCCGGCATGTTGGCGCTCATGCCGTTCTGCCCCGTCATCGAGGTCAGGTGAACCACGTCCTGTCCCTCGACCTTCACCTTGGAGCTGCCCTTCTTGTAGGTCACCTTATCCATGTTGGTGCCGGACATGACACCCTTGTTGACCCCGGCTTCATCCCCCGAGGAACGAGACATCTCCGACTTCTTTGTCACGGCCTCCTTGCCGCAGAATTTCACCTTGGTGGAGGTCTTCTTGGCCTGATTGACCATGCCGAAGTTCGGATACGGTATGGGCACCGGCGGTGCCGGCGGCGCCGGCGTCAGACAGACATCGGGGAAGGCGAAGCACTGTCCGCCGCCCTTGCTGGATGCTGGAAAGATGGCTGGCATCGTGTGACTCCTGTCCTCGAATCAGCCGAGGTTGATCTTCTCACCGTCGATATTGAAGGACTTTTCGGACTTCATGTACGCCTTGCGCGACTTGAAGTGGTACGACGTTTCGACCAGGGTCCGCAGGCGCCCGGTCCGGAGCTGGGTCAGCTGCTCCACGGTACGGTAGACATTGCAGGCCTTCTCGATCACGGTCTTTGAAATTCTTTCCACGCGATCCGTAAAGAGGCGGGAGTACTTGACCACGGCCTCCAGGCGATTACCGGCGTATTTCAGCTCGTCCACGCGGATGGCGCCTTGCGCCGCCTGGAGCCCGAAGCGTCCGGTCTCGATGTCGCACTGCCCGGGCTGCAGGGAGAGAGAGGAGGCAT
>JBDRBC010000457.1:0-6666 GCA_043823125.1 bacterium
CACCGAAGAGGGTGACGAGATCCGGTTGCGGGTACTCCGGGATCGGTCGCCCCGCACCTTCCGGATCACCCTGGCCGAACTTCCCGATCAGTTGACCTGGCTAGAGGAGGGGGACAAGCATTCCCGCGCACCCCAGGTGCACAAGCTGCACCGGATGATGCGGCCGCGCGCCCACAAGGATGGTCAGATCGAGGTGCGTCGCTTCGACGATTCGCGCGACGACCTGGAAGATCTGCGTGACGAGCTGCGCGAACTGCAGAAGGAACTCGAGGAGTTACGGGACGAACTCCGCGACGACGGCTGATAGTCAGCCGTTCGGGGCCGCCAGCCGGCGGCCTCGTCACCGATGCCCAAGAACAGAAAACGGGAGCTGCCGCGGGCAGCTCCCACTCTTTTGCCAATCAAAATCACGTAGCGCGGGCTATCCCTCATCAGACCAGCGACAAGGCCGCCAACGCCAGCACGGCCACCAATACCGCCGTGCCGGCCAATCCGAGCACCGGGATGAACAGCAGCGAGGCCAGCACGGAACCGAAACAGCCACCCACCAGGTCGGCGGCATAAAGCGGCGAGACCACCAGCCGTTGGGCCGTCCCGGCGGCGAGGCTCGCCCGGGCGAACACGGCCGCCACCAGGAAACCACTCCCCAGCAGCAACAGCCCGGTGGCCAGCAGTCCGCCGAGGTAGCCGTGCTGCAGCGGCCACGCCACCAGCAATGCGAGCGCGATGAATCCACACCAGAAGCCGATGCCGGCCCGACGCGAGACCAGTTGGAAACGATCCACTACCGACGCCCCCAGGGCCAGGCCCGCCATGAACATGGTGAGCAGCAGGCCGAGGTCCTGGTACAACACGCCCTCGCGCACCTGGAAATTGAGCAGTAGCGCCGCCTCCAGCATCATCCCGAGCAGCCCGGCCAGAGCCACCAGACCGATCCGACGACTGCCGCGGCGCCGACGACAGAGCCAGAGTCCCGCCACGCCCGCCACCAGCACGAGCCAGCTCAGAGGCGACCGAGCCAGGTCGGCGAGTCTCAACTCGGGAACATCCAGCAACGTCAACACCGGAAAGAACCTCGCGAGCCAGAGGAGCAGCGTGTACTGGTAACAGATGGGACGGACGTCGCTGTTCACCGGTGCCGGGGTGGCGTCGAGCAGCCGCGGGATCTCGAGGTAGCGATCGTTGGTGTAGAGGTACTCGAGGTACGCCGGTGAGACGAGACGTGTCTGCAACCGCCGCGACTCCAGTCGTTCTCCCAGTTCCGCGGGATCGGTGACCAGCGGTAGTGGGGATGCCAGCACGATATTGACCACCCCTGGCAAGAAAACCACGCTGGCGAAGACCTCGGACGCAGCGCGGCGGATACTCGCGGCGCGGCGGAGCAGTTGCGGGGTCCAGATGTTTTCCGCACCGCGTAACCGGAACGCCAGCACCCCCTCGCGGGTCAGAGACCCGGCGCAGAGCTGAAAGAACTCCCGGGTGAAGAACCGGTTCGAGGCGCCCGAACCAGGTTCCATCTCCCCCACCAGGATCAGGTCGTATCGGGACCCGGTCTGGAGAAACCGGCGAGGATCGGTGTGGACCAGCGTGACCCGGCTGTCACGCGAGTTGCCGTCCGGGATCGGGTCCGTATATCGGGTCAGCAACTGGTGTCGATCCCGATTCAATTCCACGCAGGTCACCGCTGTCACCGCATGGCGCAACACCTCACGAGTCAGCGCCGCCACCTCGCCGCCAAGAACGAGAACCGACTCCGGTGCGATGTGCTGGATGGCGGCGAGATGCACGAACTCTTCCGCCGCAGTCCCTTCACTCTCGTAAACCAGGGCATCGTTCTCGAACAGCGCAATCTGCCCGGCGGTCTCGGTCAAGGTGATCCGACCGTAGGGCGTGTCGCGGGAGACCAGGAGCTGCGGATGGTTCCAGCCGGTCAGCCAGGCATCCAGGGGACCGGCCTGGGTCAAGCCCAGCCCCAGCAGCAGCGCCAACCCCACGGCCACGAAACGTATCGGTCGCCCCTGTCGTGAGCCGCCGGTCATCAAGGTCGCCGCCACGGCCAGCAACCCGCAGCAGAGTGCCGCCGTCAGATTCTGGATCCCCCAGCGCAGACCGAAACTGGCCAGCACCCCGCCCAGCAGTCCGCCCAGACTCTCGATGGCGTACGCCCGGGGCAAGCTGTGTCGCCGGTCGATGTACAGCTTGGCCGCCCACTGGAACAGCAGCCCGAGCGCCACCGCGCACGGCAGCAACGACAGCACCAGACCGACGATCTGCTGGGGAAACGAGAGGTAGGCGCCCGGCACCCCAGCGGCCAGCAGCCGCAGTGCCCGGACGAGCACCACACAGAGCGGCAACAGGAGACCGAATCCCGCCAGCAACCAGCCCACCTGTGACCGGGACGGCAGGTAAGCGCGACGCCCGAGCCCCGCGCCCACGGCACTCCAGAGACACCAGAAACCGAGGGACAGGATGGTGATGAGTTCGCTGCCGTAAAAAGCGACGGTCAGTTCCCGCAACAGCACGACCTGGCCGAGAATGGAGATCAGACCGATGGCCAGCAACCAGATGGTCATGGGCAAACGCCTCGGGATAACCGGCAGCTATTCGTGAAAAACGATGGCCTGGAACGTGTGCAACTCGGCGCCCCGGCGCCACTCCCCCGCCGACAGTCCGGCCTTGCGACAGAGATTGTCCAGCATCTCTTCCCGGGTCCAACCCTGCTCCGTGGCCACCTGCGGCAGATAGACGGCGGACCGATCGGACTTGCGCAACACCACCCCGTCCCGCCCCACCACGATGGCCTCGGGGCCGGTTACCCGGGTGAACGGGGTCAGCACCGAGATCTCGATCTCCACGTCCGCCAGTTCGTCCGACCGCAACGGCCGGAACCGGCGGTCGTTAAACGCCGCCTGATAGGCCATGGCCCCGACCACCTGGCAGAGCGGCAGGTCCTCGGCCATGTGCCCGATACAGCCCCGAAGCTGCCCGTGACGTTTCAGGGTCACGAAGGCGCCCTGCTTGCGGTTCAGCACCGGCGAGAAATCCCGGGCCAGCGGCAAGGTCTCGGTTTCGAGGAACTGCTGGATGGTATGCCTGGCGAACTGCAGCAGAGCCTGCCGGTCGGTCGACTGCAGCGAGGCGGAAGCCGGCGCCACCTCCGGCCGGATCAGCCCGTCGTTGCCGCCGCTTTCCGGGCCAGCGCGAAAAACCACCGCCCCGTAGCCGACCACCCGCGCCAGATCGCCCACGGCGCAGTCCCCGGAATTGGCGTAACTCACCACATCACCGTGGGTAGCGCCCAGCGCCTCGGCGGCAAACATGGCGGTCAGAATCGGCGCCTCCCCGCAAGCGCAGGTCCGTAATTCGTGACGCCCGCGCCGGAGTTGCTGGCCGATGGTATCGATCACGTTTTCGGTTTCGAAACTGGCGATGGCGGCCAGGGTGGCCCCGTCGGACGCCACGCCGTCGGCATATGACGGGTAGTGCGACAGATCGCTGCTGGCCACCACCAGGACTCGCCGCCCGGCCAGGGTGTTGGCCAGGGCCTGTCCGAATCGTCGGCACAGGTCGAGATCCGGACGCCCGACCACCGCCGCCACGATCTTGGCTTCGGGGAACGCCACCTGGATGAACGGCACCTGGACTTCCACGGAATGTTCACTCTCGTGCAGCGCCGGTTCAAAGACGAAACGCGGGTCCGCGGCGAGCAGAGCAGCCGTCACGTCCTGGTCGATCTCGCAGAGACCGAGTGGTGTTTGGTAGCCGCTGCCCGGATACAACGAAACCTTGTCGAAGCTGCCGCTGGTGTGATTGGTGCCGAGGATCACCACCAGCTCGTACTCGTGTCCCAGGGCTTGCCGGTAGGCGTCGGCGCAGATCTGTCCGGAGAAGAGGTAGCCGGCGTGGGGCGCCACCAGTGCCAGCGGCGGCTCGGCGGCGGTGGCGCCGTCGCACGGAACCGTCGCCGCGGCCAGATAGGCTCGGATGGCCTGCTCGAGTTTCGTGGCGTCGCCGGGATAGAAGCGGTCGGCCACCACGGCCGGACGATCGCCGGGATCCGCCAGGGCGCGGCCGGTCTCGGCGCCACACCCCCAGCCCACACCGCAACAGACCGCGAGGGCCAGCACGATCCAGATGGTTACCGGTTTCATGGTCGACTCCTCACAGGTCAGCGGTCGTCACTTCCAGACGCCGGCGATGGTTTCCTCGCAGGCGGCGCACCGGCCGTCTTGTAATTGCAAATCGGTGACGAAGAATCCCTGGCGTTCGATGACGATCTCGCCGCAGCGCGGACAGTAGGTGTGGTTGCCGGCATGTCCCGGCACGTTGCCGACGAAGGCGTAGCGAATACCACTGTCCAGTGCTATGTCGCGAGCGCGCTCCAGGGTCGCCACCGGCGTGGCCGGCAAATGCATCAGCTGGTAGTCCGGATGGAACCGGGTGAAGTGCAGCGGCACATCCGGCCCCAGTTCCCCGGCCACCCATCTGGCCAGTTCGGTGAGTTGCATCTCGTTGTCATTGAGGGTCGGCACCACCAGGTTCACCAGCTCCAGATGCACGTCGCTCCGGGCCACCTGGCGAATGCTGCGCAGCACCGGCTGCAGCTCGGCGCCGCACACCTCGCGATAGAAGGCGGCGTCGTATCCCTTCAGATCGATCTTGATGGCGTCGAGGACCTCGCACATCTCCGCCAGCGGCGCCTCGTTCATGTACCCGCAACTGATGAGCACCGAGCGGATGTTCTGTCGCCGGGCCAGCCGCGCGATATCCGTGAGGTACTCGTGAAATACGGTCGGCTCGTTGTAGGTGAAGGCGATGACCGGGACGTTCCGCTCCTCGCTGGCCGCTACGATCCGTCCGGGCGGGACTTGCTGGGCCTGGTAATCCTCGGGACTTGCCTGGGAGATTTGCCAGTTCTGGCAGAACTTGCACCGGAGCGGACAGCCGGAAGTGGCCAGGGAGAACGCCTGCTGCCCCGGCAGGAAATGGTAGAACGGCTTCTTTTCGATGGGATCGATGTGCGTGGACATGGGGCGGCCGTATACCAGGGTCCGCAACTCCCCGTCCACGTTGATCCGCGCCCGGCAGTGGCCCCGCTCACCCGGTTCGATCTCGCAATTCAACGCGCAGAGCAGACACTTCACCAGTCCGCTACGCTGGTGGTGGTACGTTTCCGCCAGATCCACCGAACCGGCGTCATGGCAGGCGCCACAGTCCGGTTGGTCCGCGGCAGTGGAGGTCCAGAAGCGGGCGCGCGGCGCCTTCCGGATGAGGTCGGCCAGTGCCTCGGCCGCCAGTGCGTCGCCCGGCCCCATCCGCCCACTCTCGAGCCAGTGCAACAGATTCTCCGTGTTACCCAGCATCCACCCGGCGCCGCCCAGGCTCACGCCGAAACGGACGGCCCGCTGCAAGAAACCACGCCGGGATGTGGGTTGTCGGAGCATCGGTTCACCTTTCTGGATTCTAGAAACACAGTGTACAGCACCCATGGGACCCGGGCAATCGGCAGCCTCGAAAACTGTCGTTCAAAAGGACCATAACGGTCGTCACTCGCTGGTTAGGCAGTGATCAATCACCAAAAAGTGGATGACAATCGACCACTCACAGTCTCCTATTCACTAACTATTAACAGATTATCTGGAAATCTGCGCTTTACTCCACCTTCAGAGCATGATAATATGTCAGTTGTCTGCTGAACCGCGCATTCTCTTCGTCTTACCTCCTCGGTGGCTTTTCCCGCTACCGGATTCACTACGAAGACGATGCCTCAGCATTTGTTTTTATGGCAGTTTGTTCGCCCTGTTCCGTTACCTCAACGAGGGAGTGTGTACGATGCGCAAATTGATTATTGGCCTCATGACCGTGGCTTGCTTCGGCTTCGCCGTGTCCGCCAACGCCGTGATGATCAACGAGTGGGTCAGCAACGACATCAGCACCGATGACCACGAGTTCATCGAGCTGTGTGGCGAGCCCTACGAGTCCCTGGACGGCCTGACCATCGTCATCATCGAGGGTGAAGGCACCGGCTCCGGCATCATCGACCGCATCTGGCCGCTGTCCGGCTACAGCATCGGCGCCTCGGGCTACTTCGTCTACGGCGACGCCGCCGTCAGCCCCGACGTGGTCAAGAGCGAGACCATCGAGAACGGTGGCAACAACATCCTGTTGCTCCGGGATTTCGATGACACCCAGTTCCCCGTCGGCACTGACATCGACGCCGAGGACGACTGCATCGCCGACTTCCCCATCGGCACCGTCGTTGACGGTGTGGGCTACGGTTACGGCGGCAGCGCCGTTGATTGCGCCTACTACTACGACATCCCGACCGTCGGCCCGGACGGCACCTACGATCCGGCCGGTGGCGCCCGTTGCGACGACTGCGACGAGTTCGGCGACTGGTACATGATCTGCATGAACGGCACCGAGCCCGCTCCCACTGGCACCGTGTGCCTCGAGGCCGACGGCTACTACATCGGCTGGGCCACCCCCGGCGCCATGAACGACTGCTCCCCGGTCCCGACCGATCCGACGACCTGGGGCCAGATGAAGGCGCTGTACCGGTAGGTTTACCTGCTGGCGGCAACTGGATCTGATCGATCGCTTGCACAGGACCGCTCCTCGGAGTGGTCCTGTGCTTTTTTTCGGAACGACCCGTGGGCCGACGGT
>JBDRBC010000458.1:0-4223 GCA_043823125.1 bacterium
CCCCATGATGACGTTTTCCTTGAGGCTCCGCAACTCGTCGCGCTTGCTCCGGGTGGCCGCGTCGGTGAGGACCCGGGTGGTCTCCTGGAAACTGGCGGCGCTGATGAAGCTGTCGGTGGTCAAGCTCGCCTTGGTGATACCGAGCAACAACGGCTCGAAGGTGGCCGACTCCAGCTCCGGTTCGCCCCGCTCGCGCAGCTCACGATTGCTCTCACGGATCTCGTCGTTGGCCTCCTCCACCCCGGCCTTGGGCACCTGCTCCCCCTCGAGGAAGTTGGTGTCGCCCGGCGTGAGGATCTGCACCTTCTGCAGCATACGGGAAACGATGATCTCGATGTGCTTGTCGTTGATCTTCACACCCTGCAGGCGGTACACCTCCTGGATGGCGTTGACCAGATAGGTCTGCACGGCGTTGACACCCCTGATGGCCAGGATGTCCATGGGATTGATGGGCCCCTCGGTGAGCCGATCGCCTGCAACCACGTGCTCCCCCTCATAGGTCCGCACGTGCTTGCCGTGGGGAATGAGGTACTCCTTTTCCAGGTCGCTCTCACCCCGGATGACGATCCGGCGCAGACCACGGGTCGTGCCGCGGAACTCCACCACACCGTCGATCTCGGTGATCGTGGCGCACTCGCGCGGCCGGCGCGCCTCGAACAGCTCCGCCACCCGCGGCAGACCACCGGTGATATCGCCGGACTGCGACACCTCACGCAGGATCTTCACCAGGTGAGTGCCGGTGCCGACCTTCTGGCCGTCCTGCACCAGCAGGAAGGCGCCGGTGGGAATGATGTACTCCGCCAGCTTGCGGTTGCTCTTGGCCGACAGGATCTGGATGGCCGGATGGATGGACTTGTCCACCGGTTCGGTGATGATCGGCTGCTTGAGTCGGGTCTTCTCGTCCAGCTCGACACTCAGGGAAACGCCTTCGATGATGTCGATGAAGGAGACGATACCTTCCTTCTCCGAAAGAATGAAGTCGGCGAAGGGATCCCACTCGAAGATGGGATCGCCGAGTTTCACCTGCTGGCCGTCCTTGACCAGCACCTTGGCGGCGTAGGGCAGGCTCATGTGGCTCCGGGTGATGCCAGATTCGAGCACCAGCGACACCTCGCCCTTGCGCCCGATGGCGACCTTGTCGCCCTCTTCGTTGGCCACCACCTTGACGGTCTTGAAGACGATCTTACCCCCGGCGGCGGCGGCCTTGATGTTCTGCTCGGCGATACGACTGGCGGTACCACCGATGTGGAAGGTCCGCAGGGTGAGCTGGGTGCCGGGCTCACCGATGGACTGGGCGGCCATGACACCCACCGGTTCGCCGATGTCCACCAGCTTGTCCTCGGCCAGGTTGTAACCGTAACAGAGGGCGCAGATGCCGCGCCGGGTGCGGCAGGTGAGCACCGACCGCATGATGACCGACTGGACGCCCGACTCCTCGATCCGGATGGACAAGGCGCCGTCGACCAAGGTACCGGCCTCACAGATGATCTCGCCACGCTCGTCGAGCACGTCCTCGGCCGTGGTCCGGCCGACGATACGTTCCCGGAGCGTCTCGATGGTCCGCTCGCCTTCCTTCATGGCGATGATCTCGATGCCAAGCAAGGTCCCGCAGTCGTGTTCCGAAACGACGATGTCCTGGGACACGTCCACCAGCCGGCGGGTGAGGTAACCGGCATCCGCCGTCTTGAGCGCCGTATCGGCCAGACCTTTGCGAGCGCCGTGCGTCGAGATGAAGTACTCGAGCATGGTGAGGCCTTCGCGAAAGTTGGCGATGATCGGTTGCTCGATGATCTCGCCGAAGCCACCGGTGATTTTCTTCTGCGGCTTGGCCATCAGCCCACGCATACCGGCGAGCTGCTTGATCTGGTCGGCGGAGCCCCGGGCGCCGGAAGCGTTCATCATGTACACCGGGTTGAATCCCTGGTCGTCCGTGGAAAGGGTATCGAACATCCGGTCCCGGACCTGGTCCGTGACCTGGGTCCACTTATCGATCACCTTGTTGTACCGCTCGCGGTTGGTGATGATACCCTTGCGATGCTGATCGACGATGCCCTCCACCACCTTCTGCGCGTCGGCGATGATCTCCGCCTTCTCCGGCGGAATGATGATGTCGTCGATGCCGATGGTGATGCCACCCTCGGTGGCATGGTGGAATCCGAGTTCCTTGAGCCGATCGAGGAAGTTCATGCAGGCCGTCACCCCGAGCTGGTGATGCACGTCGCCGACGATCTGGGCCAGCGCCTTCTTGTTCAGCGGCTTGTTCACGAACTTGATTTCGGCCGGCAAGATCTGGTTGAACAGGATGCGGCCGATGGTGGTGTTCATCTTCCCGTCCGGGAAGCGAACCCGGATCAGAGCATGCTTTGCCACGAGCCCCGCATGGTAGGCGGAAATCGCATCGGCGGAATCGGCGAAGACCTTGCCTGCACCCTTGGCGCCGTCACGCACCAGGGTCAGGTAGTAGCAACCGAGCACCATGTCCTGACTCGGCGTGGCCACCGGCTCACCACTGGCCGGTGAGAGGATGTTCAGCGGCGCCAGCATCAACAGGCGCGCTTCCAGCTGCGCCTCGTACCCGAGCGGCACGTGTACGGCCATCTGATCGCCGTCGAAGTCGGCGTTGAAGGCGGTACAGACCAGCGGGTGGATACGGATGGCCTTGCCCTCGATGAGCACCGGCTCGAACGCCTGGATACCGAGACGGTGCAGGGTCGGCGCACGGTTCAGCAGCACCGGATGATCCTTGATGATTTCCTCGAGGATATCCCACACTTCCGGCCGTTCCTGCTCCACCAGTTTCTTGGCGCTCTTCACCGTCTGGACGTAGCCCTTCTCCTCCAGCTTGCGGATGATGAACGGCTTGAACAGCTCCAGCGCCATGGACTTGGGCAGTCCGCACTGGTACAGCTTCAGCTCCGGGCCGATGACGATGACCGAACGACCCGAGTAGTCGACCCGCTTGCCGAGCAGGTTCTGACGGAAACGGCCCTTCTTGCCCTTGATCATGTCGCTGAGGGACTTGAGCGGCCGGTTCCCCTGCCCCTTCACGGCGCGGGAACGGCGGCCGTTGTCGAACAGGGCGTCCACTGCCTCCTGCAGCATCCGTTTTTCATTGCGCAGGATCACACCCGGCGCCTTGATCTCGATGAGTTTCTTCAGCCGGTTGTTCCGGTTGATGACTCGCCGATAGAGATCGTTCAGGTCGCTGGTGGCGAAGCGGCCGCCATCTAGCGGCACCAGCGGCCGCAGGTCCGGCGGCAGCACCGGGACACAGTCCAGAATCATCCACTCGGCACGGTTATTGGAGTTGCGCAGCGCCTCGACCACCTTCAACCGCTTCAGGTTGGACTTCTTGCGCTGGACCGAGGTCTCCGTCTTGGCCGAGGTACGCAGATCGACGTTCAGTTCCTCGAGATCGATGCTCTCGAGCAGACTGCGCACGGCCACGGCGCCCATTTCGAGCTTCGCCTTGGCGTCCTCATGCTGCTCCAGGTACTCGAGCCATTCGTCCTCGCTGACGATGTCGCCCTTTTCGAACTCGGTGTTGCCCGGATCGATGACCACGGAGGATTCGTAGTACAGGACCCGTTCGAGATCCTTGACTTTCATGTCCAGGAGCTGGCCGATGCGGCTGGGGAGCCCTTTGAAGAACCAGATATGGGCGATGGGCACGGCCAGTTCGATGTGGCCCAGCCGTTCACGCCGCACCTTGCTCTGGGTGACCTCGACGCCGCACTTGTCACAGACGATACCGCGGAAACGGATCCGCTTGTACTTGCCGCAGTTGCACTCCCAATCCTTGACCGGACCGAAGATACGCTCGCAGAACAGTCCATCCTTCTCCGGCTTGAAGGTCCGGTAGTTGATGGTCTCCGGCTTGGTCACCTCGCCATAGCTCCAGGAGCGGATGGTGTCGGGCGAGGCAAGCTGGATCAGAATAGAGCTGCAATCGCTGGACTGGTTCGCTTCTGCTTCCCGGGTCTGCAGCAGCATGAACAACCTCCTGGCGGCCACCTACGGGTGACCGGCCGGTATCGGTTCTCAGATGGCCTCTTCGAGACGTACGTCGAGGCACAGGCTCTGGAGCTCTTTCATCAACACGTTGAACGACTCGGGAATACCCGGTTCGGGCGGATTCTCGCCCTTGACGATGGCCTCGTATATCTTCGAGCGCCCTGTCACGTCGTCCGACTTGACCGTGAGCATCTCCTGCAGGCAGTTGG
>JBDRBC010000459.1:0-2410 GCA_043823125.1 bacterium
TTGCCCTCGTCGTCCAGCAGGTAGAGCTCGCCGAATTCGGTGGGAGCGAGTGCTTCCACGTCCCCGTCCAGGTCGAAATCGCCCAGGGTCACCGCGTCGGAGACAACGTCCGGCAACTCGCGCTGGTAGAGGAACATTCCGCTGTGCGGCATGATGGCGTGGACGATTTTGCCGCAGGCCACCACCACCTCGGCCCGCTGGTCTCCGTCGATGTCGCCGATGGCGGCCGGATAGGTGATGAAGCTGCCGCCGGAGACGGCGTAACTGCCGAGCTGCGAGATGTGCTGTCCGGCGAAATTCAGGAAGTACACCCGGTTCCGGACGCAGGCGACTACCACCCGCGGAAACGGGGCGACGATGTTGCCGATGGAGACGTTGACCGGGTTGTCGTAGCCGCTGTTCCAGGGCCAGCCCGGCAGGATCTGGCCCTCGTTGTCGTAGGCATACACCTGGCCATGATCGTTTCCGTGCACCACCGCCAGCTCGCCGCTGGGATGCAGCGAGCCGATGGCCACCGGTCGGGTGGCGGAGCTGTCGGAAGTGGCCACCGGCCAGCCGGGCAGATCGCTGCCGTCGTGGTTTTTCACCTGGATGTAACCGGCCTCGTCCGTGAAGACGATCTCCAGATCGCCGTTGCCGTCCAGGTCCACCACCGCGGGCGGGGACAATGGCTCGAACGATAGATCCATGGGGAAGCCAGGCTCCAGGTTGGGATACCCCTCGTCACCCCGCCACTCGGCGTCGAACAGCAGGCTGTCGGGATCTCCACCGGGTTCGGCGAAGAGCCAGGTCATGGCCACCCGGTCTTCCTTGGCGTGATTCAAGGCAAGCGGATTGTCCCAACCGTATCCGTTGTAGTAGCTGTGATCACCGAAGTGCTGGGGTTCGCCCCAGGAAGTGATATCAGCGGCACTGGCCTGCTGGAACGCGGGCGAGGAGTCGTGCCCGCCCGCCAGGATCCAGTCCCCGCTGGAGGGCTGCTGCTCCAGGCCGTCCACGTAGTGCAGGCCGCCATCGATAAATACCGAATTCGGGAAGGTCGCCCCCTGGTCGTCGGAACCGAACACGCCGGGATCTTGGACATAGTAGCCGGCGGTCCGCCGTTCGTAGCCGATGAGCACCTGATTGCTGGTGAGGCTGGCGCACACCTGGGGATTCCAGTCGTAATAACCGTCCGCGGTGGTGGAGAGGTACTGGATGGCCTCCCAGGAACCGATACCGCCGCCGGCGTCGTACGTAGCCCGCCGGTACCGGATGGCGGCGTCGAAGCCGCCGGTGCGGGACTGGAATTGCCAGCTCGCGTGCACGTAGGCGCCGAGGCCGTAACTCACCGTCGGGAAGACATATTCACGGTCGGAGACGGTGAGCGAAGCGATGCGATACGCGGCCTCGTAGCTGGCGCCGCGATCGGTGCTGCGGGTGAACCAGATGTCGCCGCCGTCGGCGTCGTCGCCATCGGCCACGAGGTAGAGGTAGTAGGCGTCGTAATTGGGCGAATCGGAGGTCAGGTGGGGATGCCGCAGGTCGATGGCGGGATCGCTCATGGCAACCACCTCGGTACTGAAATCGCCGTTGGCGAGTGACAGGTCCGATCGAGCCACCCGGATCTCGCGGTTGCCGGTGCCGACCACGCCACGGGTGAAGGCGACGAAGCAGGCGTTCAGGCTCCCCTCGGCGATATGAACGCACGGGTTCTCGTATTGCTGGACCGGATCGGGATTGGATAGCTCGCCCCACAGGGCCCAGCTGTCGCCGTCGTCCAGCGAACGGTATACCTTGATTTCATGTCCCGACGTGTAGTCTTGGAGTTCCACGGCCACGTAGATGTCGCCGTCGGTGGCGATGTCGATGCTGCTGTCGCGGAGATAGATCTCGCTGTCGTCGATGATCACGTCATCGCCGCCGACGTCGTCGTAACTGCGGTTCTTCTCCTGCTGGACCTGGTCGTTGATGGCCGCCTCGGCTCGCCGGAGCATCTGTTGCATCCTGACGGTACGATCGGTCATGGGCCCGTCGTGAAACGGAATGGCCAGGTCGGCTGGCGCCGTGTCGATACCCTCGTTGCCGGCGGCAGGCGCAGCAGCAGTGGACCGTTCGCCGGCCAAGCTCACCGTGGCCAGGAAAAGCAGGCACAGCAGACCTCCGCTTTGAGTGATGGCCTTGAACTGTCTGGATCGAGTGCAATTCATGAAAAACCTCCCCCAAGGTTCTCGCTCGGTTGAAACAACCGGGGTCGATATGGGTCAAAATCAACGGTTGTTCGGTAGGGACGAGTCGACATATGTTGTGGAGCAAGCACCGGATCGACATCGTCCCCCTCGATAACCCGGTGAAAACTGAAGGCATGATACCACAAATAGTCAGGATTTGTCTTTGAATATCGGCGCTCAGAATGGTTCAAGGGACACTG
>JBDRBC010000460.1:0-3551 GCA_043823125.1 bacterium
CGGTTCCAACGAGCGGTGGCTGCCCCTGCGCGTGATCCATGACGGCGTCACCCAGAGCTCGTACAGCATCAATGTCAATCGAGGAAAGAAGAGCATCTGCCTCAACCTGAAAACTCCTAAGGGTATGGAGCTGATCAGGGAACTCATTAAGAAGAGTGATGTCCTAGTGGAGAACTTTTCTCCCGAGGTCATGGAGCGCCTGAATCTGGATTACGAGTCGGTCAAGAAGATCAAAAAGGACATCGTCTATTGTTCGATCTCTTGCTTCGGCCACTGGGGACCTTACAGCCACAAACCCGGTTACGACATCATCGCCCAGAGCGCCAGCGGCTGGATCGCCCAGAGCAAACCCGAAATCATGGCCCCGGTCTCCATCGGGGACATGAACGCCGCCATGCATGCCTGCACCGCGATTCTGTCTGCGCTGCTGTTCCGTGAGCAAACCGGGATCGGACAGAATATCGATATCTCCATGATGGACTGTCTGTTCTGGCTCCAGGAGAATGCCCTACCCTGGTATATGATTAGCGAGGCCATCGGCACGCCCAAAGAGCCGATGCAAATCGGAGCCAAGCACCCTGGGTATGCGCCCTACGGCATCTATCAGGGGAAGAACGGCTCGATCGCAATCGCCTTGCTGACCGAAGCCCGCTGGCCGGGACTGCTTGAAGCGATGGGAGAAGAATTCTGCTGGTTGAAGGATGACCCGCGCTTCAAGACCGTTTCAATGCGCTGCACGACGAACAATGCGCCGATTCTTCACGAAACGTTGGAGAAATGGGTCATGTCTCAGCCGTCCGTCGAAGAAGCCGAGAAGAAGCTCGATGAAGCGGGTGTTCCCTGCATGCGGGTGAGAACTCTGGTAGAGCTCGCCACGAAAGACCCTCAGATCAAAGCCCGCGAGATGATATCCCGGGTGTACCAGCCTTTCATCGGTCCGATGATGATGTGCGGCTGCCCGCTGAAGCTGTCTGAAACTTCCGGCTGCATACGCGGGTATGCACCGTTCCTCGGGGAACACAACCGTGAAATTCTGCAGAAGGTGCTGGGGCAATCCGACGAATCCATCGACAAGCTCTATCGGGAAGGCGTGCTCTATCACGAGGAAGCAGTGGACAGGCTGCCCGTAGAGTTGGCCAAGATGAAGAAGGTGCAGTCACGATAGTCCGTCCGGAGAAACACCCGCAGGAGCATTCGTATAACGAAAAGGGGAAATGTATGGGTGCGGATCTGTTCGCAAGATTGTTCTCCCTGAAAGGGAAAACCGCTCTGATCAGTGGGGGATACAAGGGGATCGGCCGGTTGTTCGCCGAGACCTACGCCGAGGCGGGAGCAAATGTGGCCATCGTCGCCAGGAATCTCGAAGGCTGCATGCAGGCCGCCGGGGAAATTTCCGAGAAGTTCGTAGTTAAAGCGATTGGTAAGTCCATCGACGTCCGGAATACCGAGATCGTCAACCGGGTCGTTCGGGAAGTCCTCGACGAGTTCGGCGGGATCGACATCCTTGTGAACAACGCCGGCGTCAACGGGAGCGAAAAACCGGTCCTGCAGATGTCCGACAACGACATGGACGACGTGATGAACGTCGATTTCCGCGGCGTCTTTGTCCTTTCGCGGGCAGTGGCCGCGCACATGGTGGAACGCAAGAGCGGCAGGATCATCAACGTTTCCTCAATACTCGGCAAGATTGCGGCCCGCAACATGGCCGGATACTGCGCCAGCAAGGCGGCAGTGATCCAACTAACAAAGGTCATGGCCTTGGAGCTGATACGCGACAACATCCAAGTCAACGCGCTCTGCCCCGGCTATTTCCTGACCGAACTCAACCGGGCGTTTTTCGAGTCTGAGACGGCAAAGAGCATGGTGAAAAGGATGATTCCCATCAACCGGGTGGGCGCCCTCGATGAACTCCGCTCGACCGTGCTCTACCTGGCGTCCTGTCCCGCATTTCTCGCTGGGGCCGAGATTTATGTGGATGGCGGGCACACCATCACGTAGCCAGAAATCATTCTGCAAGGCAGACATGTACAAAACTCCACAGCAGGGATACCGATGAGAACCAAGGAGCAATACCGCGAAAAAATCTTCAGCATGAAGCCCAACGTATGTATCGGCGGCAAAATGGTCCGCAGGGACGATCCCCGGTTAATTCCGGGAGTCAACGTGCTGGAGCTGACCTATGAACTGGCCAAGGATCCGAAGTGGAAGGGGCTGGCCACGGCAATATCCTCGATCACCGGAGAGGAAATCAGCCGCTGGGCGCACCTCCCGCAGAACCCCTACGACCTGCTCCAGAAACAGAAGCTGATTCGCCTGACGGCCCGCCGTGTCGGCGGCTGCATCCAGCGCTGCATGGGGCACGATGCGATCAATGCCCTGGCAATCTGCACCAAGGAGATCGACATGGCCAAGGGCACCGACTACCACAAGCGCTTCATGGATTACATGAAGATCTACCACCAGAACGACTTGGACGGGTGCTGCGCCCAGACCGACAGCAAGGGCGATCGGATGAAGCGTCCGAGTCAGCAAGCCGATCCGGATGCCTATGTGCACATCGTCGAGGAGTGCAAAGACGGGATCGTGGTGAGTGGATTCAAGATGTCCATTACCCAGGCCGCTTACGCCGATGAGATCATCGTGCTGCCGACCCGTGCCTTGATGGCAGACGACCGGGATTTCGCCTTGGCATTCGCCTTGCCGGGCGACTGGGAAGGTATGACGCTGATCACCCGGCCGGTCTGGCTCCGGGAAAAGGACGATCCCGATTGCCCCCCCTTCTGCCGCTACGGCGTTTCCGACTCGGTTATCGTTTTCGACAAGGTTTTTGTGCCGCGGGAGAGGGTCTTCATGTGCGGGGAGTGGGAGTTCGGCAGAAGGGTCGCGTTATTGTTTGCCGACTCGCATCGGCACAGCTACAGCGGCTGCAAGCCTGGTCTCTCCGATATCCTGTGCGGGGTCACGGCCCTGGCGGCAGAGGCCAATGGAATTCATAAGGTACCTCATGTACGTGAAAAATTGACCGAGTTCGCCGGAACCGCCGAACTCGCCTACGCCGCTGGCGTCGCCGCAGCTGTGTTCGGAGAAAAGACCGCTTCCGGGGTTTTCTTCCCGAACACTATCTATGCCAACGTAGGCCGAAGAATGACCGGAGAGCTGATCTACCACGAGTACAACACGCTCACCGAGATCGCTGGAGGCATCAGCGCAACGCTTCCTTTCGGAAAGGATTTCGAGTGCGATCCGCTCAAGGACCCGCTCATGCGCTTCATCGTGAGAAACCCGAACCTGTCACCCGAAGATTCGCTCAAGATCTGGAAGCTGGTCGAGAACGTGGGGGCATCGCCCATGACGTCCTGGTATGAGATCGCTGGCGTCCATGGGGGCGGGTCGCCGATCATGGAGACCATCGCGCTCGGAATCGAATATGATTACGAAACCCGGAAGAGGCTGGCCCGATACCTCGCCGGCATCGACAAGGAATTCAACGACGCAAAGGACCTCGAAAGGGAGCCGACCTTCGGGGATGGCCTGGTGAACGAGAGGCCGGA
>JBDRBC010000461.1:0-27369 GCA_043823125.1 bacterium
CCAGGCCACGGGGCTGAAGACGGTGGGGATGGCCATGGACGCGCGCATGGCCCGCGCCAGTGAACCGTGCCCGAGCACCACCTGCCGGCCGGTGATGAGGTCGATGGCCACGCAACGGAACGGAATGGGCAGCCGATCGAAGTCGCGCACCGACTCGAAGGGAAACGTGTACCTGGCGAAGGTCAGCGATATGTTCTGGCCGAAGATCAGGCCGCTGGGTGGGGATGGCTTGAAGCCGGTGAAGCCGAGAGAAATCTGGTACCGCCCGGTCTCCCGCTTGCGGAAGAACGGCAAGGTGGCGCGGGGCGGGTCGTCGTGGAACAGGTCCCGCCACTCGATCTGCAGGAGCTGTTTCTCGATCTCCGCGCCCGAATACCCCATGGCGTAGAAGGCGCCGATGATACCGCCCATGCTGGTGCCGGCGATGCAGTCCACCTCGATCTGCAGGGAATCGAGCATCTTCAGGGTGCCGACGTGGGCCAGGCCGCGGGCGCCGCCGCCGGAGAGGACGAGGCCGAGGCGGGGACGGTCTGAATGCTCGGTCGGCTGGGCGGTGGCGTCACTGATATCCACGGTGAGCATGATGGCCAGCAGCAGCAACCACGCGGCCAGCAGGCTGGCGCCTCTGGCCCGTAACATGGACACGTAATGGATCTGAGGTTGCATTGATACTCGTACTCGTCCCTAACGGTGCGAGCAAACTGACCAGTCGCCACTTGTCGTGCCCAGCCTAAGCGGGATTATCGTGGTTGAACACAATATTTTCGCCCATCGATATAGCCCGGGCGAGAACGGACGGAGTGATTCCTGCCGGAACACGAGTTGAAAACCATTTTCACATTGTAGTCCACATGTACAATTTGAACGGGGCCATTCAACACTGATCCCGCGACTCGTCATGAGTGTGGGGGCGTCGGCGGGTTGTGCAGTCGGGTGCACTCGGTACACCCGGCGCACTCCACATCGATCAGGGTGAAATGGGGAGAATCAAGATGGGTCTGAATCGGCGGTACCGAGGACCTCCCGGGCGGCTTCTTCGTCAGCGGGCAGCACCATCAAACGCAGCCCGCGAACGTACGTCAACGCAGGGTTCATGCCGCCGCAATCATCGGACATGATGGCTGCCTGAATCCCGGCCCCCTCGAGACGCGCCTTGGCCAGTTCGGCGTCGATCTCGGAATCATATACTTCGAGTTTCACCAGATCGTCGGCCATGGCTGTTCCTCCTGTTCCGTGTTGTCTGCAAACAGTATAACCGATATCCGGTCACGATGCCGGGCGCCAGTCGCGCACCACCTCGGCCGAGTTCAGAATGTCCCACGCCTCGGCCACGTGTTCGGCCCGGGTCTGGGTCTGGCCGGCGCAGAGGCGCAACGTGTAGGCGTCACCCAGCTTGGTGTGCGTGATGAACATCCGTCCGCCGCCGTTCACCTCGTCCAGCAGCGCCTTGTTCAGGCGGTCGAGTTCTTCAGGTGCTGGTTGATCGTCTTTCCCGAGTTGCGGGGCGAAGCGGAAGCAGACAGTATTCAGCGGCACGGGGGCCATCAGCTCGAACCGGTCACTCTGTTCCACCCAGTCGGCGAACTCTCGCGCCAGGCGGATATGTTCCCTGACCTTGGCTTGCAACCCCTCCACGCCGTAGTACCGCAGGACGAACCACAATTTCAGGGCCCGGAAGCGCCGACCCAGCGGGATGCCCCAGTCCCGGTAGTTGACCACTTCCTCGTCGCGGTCGGTCTTCAGGTACTCGGGCAGGATGGCGAGCGTGTTGACGAGGGTCTGGGCGTCGCGGGTGAAGTAGGCCGAGCAGTCGAAGTTGGTGAACAACCACTTGTGCGGGTTGAACACCAGGGAATCGGCGCCGTCCACCCCCTCGAGCAGGTATCGGTATTCGGGCACGATGGCGGCGCTGCCGGCCAGGGCGGCGTCGATGTGCAACCAGAGACCGTGGCGCTGGGCGATCTCGGCCACCGGCGGCAACGGGTCCAGGGCGGTGGACGAGGTGGTGCCCACCGTGGCGACGATGCAGCACGGCCGCCGACCGTCGGCCTTGTCGACTTCGATCTGGCGGTCCAGATCGGCGGGATCCAGAGCGTATTGGTCGTCGGTGGCGATCCGAACCACGTTTTCCGCCCCGAAGCCGGCGATCTTCGCCCCTTTTTCAATGGAGGAGTGTCCCTCCCGGGATACATAGACCCGCAAGGTGCCAGCCTCGGCGCCGGCCGCGAAACCACGCCGGTTGACAGCCTGGTCGGTGAACCGCTCCCGGGCGCAGAGCAAGGCGCAGAGCGTCGCCGTGGACGCCGTGTCCTGGATCACGCCGCGAAATCCGGACGGCAGGGCGATCATCTGTCGCAACCAGTCCAGCACCAGTTCCTCGAGCTCCGTGGCCGCCGGACAGGTCTGCCACAACATGGCGTTGATGCCGAGGCCGGCCGACAGCAATTCGCCGAGGATGGAGGGACCGCTGTTGTTGGCCGGAAAGTAGGCGAAGAAACGCGGGTGGTTCCAGTGGGTCACGCCGGGCAGGATGATCTCTCGGAAATCCGCCAGGATGGTTTCCATGGGCTCGCCGGCGACGGGCGGTTCCGCCGGCAAGCGGTGGCGAATGGCGCCGGGCTCCGTCCGGGCCAGCACCGGATACTGATCCACGTTTTCGAGGTAGTCGGCTACCCAGTCGATCACCTCGTGACCGAATCGACGAAAGGTGTCGGCGTCCATTCGGTCCCCCCGCGGTAGTTCAGCCGTCGAGAATCCGGATTACGGATTCATCAGCAGTCCGAAGTGCTCCCCGAGCACCCACTGGATCGCATCGGCGATTTCCTCGCGATTGTACAGGTACGGATCGAAGCCCCAGACCACATCACCCTTCCGGGTCGGCTTGTTGTCCTTCACCTTCTGGGCGATGAAGGCGGTGATCAATCCCGTGGTGTTGGCGATGAGATCATCGTTCTCATCAGTGATGAGCGCATGCTCGCCACACTTGAGCAGTATCTCTTCCTCTTCGGGGAAGAGCGTGTACGGCCAGTTCGAATCACCGGCGGCATCGTGTATGTTGTCGATCCAGTCGAACCGGCTCAGAATCCGGAACATCGGGTCGACACACGGATCGCCATCACAGATTTGCGGCGACCACGGCGAACTGCGCTCCGAGATGTTGGCGTCGTAGAACTCGGAATCGCCCCACAGCCAGCGCATGAGGTTGTCCCGATGAATAACGCTGTTGTCTTCCCAATCGATCTCGATGTTGGCGAAGATGGTATCCGGAATGACGCTTCCTTCGGGCATGTAGATGGACTTGAAATGGGGGTCGACAACCAGTCCCTTCGCCCCCGCACACGCCGATGCGCGACGTTGCTGGGCCCCGAGTCGCTGATAACCGTACAGCGGGTACTTGGGGGTAACCATGTCAAGAACGGCGACACCGAGAGTGGCGTATGGGTACCGCCTCGGCCCGACCCAGTACTCGGTGCCGTCGGGAAGTTCCGCAGTACCGAATCCCAGGGCGTAATTGCCGTAGGAACCGGCATCGTAGAACGTATCGTGGGAATTGAATATCCACGGTACCATCCACTCGCTTCCGCGAATGCTCTCTTCGAGGAATTCATTCAGGATGCGAGAGCCGACCAGGAACAGGTTGCCAACGCTTTCCTGATAACTGGCCAACCAGATGAACTGATCCGCACCCGAGGCGCCGGGCTTGAAGGTTTGCCAGATAAAGTTGTTCTGGGCCCAGCGGGAAGTCCAGATCACCACCCGGTAATTCACGATATCCCGGTACGAGAGCTGATCCGTCTCGGTATCGATGACATCCGTACCGGCAAGGAATCCGACGACTCCGCCCTCGCCTGACAGCACGGTATCCCAGAAGTCGTCACGATAGATGTCGTTGTCCAGAGCGGTACCGCCCTCGGAGGTCCAGCCCGAGCTGGCCTTATCGAAGACATCGTCTACGAGCAGCACCGGTGATTGCACGTCGTAGTCCGGTACCGGAACCACCTGGAGAATCCAGACAAAACGTGTCATCTGATTGGAATTGTCCCACGCCTGGACGGTTAAGGTGTGTGTGCCGGTGCCAAAGGATATCTTGGGGG
The DNA here is from genome assembly GCA_043823125.1 of bacterium. GTDB lineage: Bacteria > Krumholzibacteriota > Krumholzibacteriia > LZORAL124-64-63 > LZORAL124-64-63 > JBDRBC01. The sequence goes on from JBDRBC010000461.1 coordinate 4,095, forward strand.
TCCGTCTGTGCTGCGGTGAGTTGCCGGGAAGAACCGCCCAGTTTGGATCGAGTGCATCGTTTGCATCGGCCACATCCCAGCCATATCGATAGGACTCGATGACGCCGGCGTAATCTTCGGCGCTGGCGAGCCAGGAGAATTCCAGTACTTGACCCTGAGCGATATCGATCCTGGCCGAGGTGTTCTGCCCCGTGGCGTTCCGGGTGCCGAGGAAGGTCTCGGTCATGGTCAAGAAGGGCGACATGCTCGGGGATATGTACACATTTTGCACGTTGGACCCGTAGGATCGATCTATGCTCACCGCACCGGCCGTATCCTGAGCCTGGAGGGCGAAAATGTAAATGATCTGCAGGTCGTTCTCGTCCCGGATGGGCTGATTGGGGAAAACGATGAGCCGATCATCCTGCTCTACCCGGTACCGTTCCCACTGGCTCCAGGATGAATCGGAGAAGCTGGTCAGGACATCCACCAACCTGTCGTACTCCACCTTGGTACGTACATAGTGGTCCACGTGCCAGGCGGGCTTGAACAGATAGCGGATCTGAGTCGGCGATCCGCCATCGAGATCGGGGTCGCTGCCGGAGTAGCCGAACGTCACGGTAGGCGGCGCTTTCTGGGCATCGAGATAGTTCGAGAGCCGTTCCGGTCGGTTAACCCTGATCCGGGGCAGCATGGTCGTGGCCGTGAAGCTGACGAATGCAGGAGAGGGATCTACGGCATTCTCCATATCGACGGTCCGGACGAACAGTGTATGCGTCTGGAAGGACCGCTGATGTGATCGGCCCAGATGATCATCTCCCGGGAAACCGGGTAGGTCGGCGCTCACGATGAAGGTGGTGTCCGTAGCGGTGGTGTAGTGCCACGGGTTGAGGGTATCGCCGGTGGCAGGATCGATGGTCAAGGTATCGTAAACGCTGATCCCATCTGTGCCATTTTCGCTCATTTTCCACTGGAATCCAGTCACCCGGCCATCGGGGTCACTACCGGTCCAGAAGAACCGGACGATGAAACCTGACTCGAGCAGTGAGGGCGGCAGACCGGTCAGCCGCGTATCCGGCAAGGCATTGGGGACCGCCACACTGGACAGTTTATCACTGGGAGTACACCCGATCAGACTTAAGGTGGCGACGACGGCCACGAGTACCGGAATCAGGATCAATTGTCGAGGGCATTTCACCGGGTTCACTCCTCGTTGGTCAGGGACGATCATACGCTTCATTACGCTCTTCTACGCCGGAATCCGCTCCGGATTCTCACCGTCAACAAAACAATCCGGCACGACAAGTGATCCCAAAAGGCAGGAATCTGCTCGGGACAGCCCGTTCATCAGGGGAGTGGCAGACGTATATCGATGCCATGAAAACGCTCGCACGCGTAAGGACTGTGGCAGATCCATACGTCGCTTCACTGGCATGGGGGTATTCTTGATGCCACGGTTTAATATACCGTATTCAGCAGAATGATCAAAGCTGGATATGAGCGTCCCATCTCCGTCCTGCACCCGAACCCGGCAAGGAGATGATCCGGGCGTATTCCAGATCAATCGAGGAAGAGGTCCGTCGCCAATTCGCTGGCCGGATCCACGGCGTATGGTGTCAAATCATCGACACCTTCCGCCGCCAGTACGTCCTCGTCGATAAAGAAGTTACCGCTGCAGGTCCTGGCATCCCGTTTCAGGATGGCGTGGGCGGCATCCGCCATGATCTCAGGCTTACGACAGCGCGGGATCATGGCCTCGCCCCCTAGCAAGTTAAGCACCGCGGCGGTGGCGATGGTCGTACGCGGCCACAAAGCATTGACCGCCACGCCCTTTGTCCCCAGCTCGGCGGACATGCCGAGCACCCAGAAGCTCATGGCATACTTGGCCAGAGTGTACGCGGCGAAATTCCGGAACCACTTGGGCGCCAGGTTCAAGGGAGGAGAGATGTTCAGCACCTGGGGATTCGACGCCTTCAGCAGAAAAGGCAGGCAGGCCTGGGTGACGAAGTAGGATCCCCGCGCGTTGACGTCGAACATCCGATCGTAAAGTTTCGGCGACGTCGCCGCTGTTCCCGTCAAGCTGATGGCACTGGCGTTGTTGACCACGATATCGATGCCGCCGAACTCCGCCACGGCCCGCGCAACCGCCTCCTGGATCTGATCCTCGAACCGGATATCCACTTTGCAGGCCAGCGCGCGGCCACCGGCCTGGGTCACCTCGGCGGCTGTCTCGTCGATGGTGCCTGGAAGCTTGGGGTGGGGCTGCTTGGTCTTGGCGGCTATTGCTATGTTGGCGCCGTCTTGGGCGGCTCGCAGGGCAATGGCTTTTCCGGTACCTCGGCTGGCGCCTGTTATGAACAGGGTCTTGTTCGCTAGGTCGGACATTCGGTGTGCCTTTCTGCTCGTTGGGCAGCTCTCACTGCCCACCGGTTCAAACCGGGGCCGCTCGCCGTCACCTCGTGTGACGGCTTGCTTAACGTCGGGGTGCTTCGTTATCCTGGCAACGCAACCCTCCGAATCCCCCGGTTGAACCCGTGGGCAGTGAGAGCTGTGCAGCGGGAGGGGTGGGCCCGCCGAGGTCGATGAGGGAAGACTACTCTGAATGGTGACGCATGACCACCGAAGGCTGTCAGCAGAATCCATTGCGAACTCCGTGGAATGAAACATCGCCGGAGGCTGGGTCAGGCGTTGTCCACGAGCGGGTCTTCTGGTAGCATGCGTCGCCATGGATGATAATCGTTTCGGCAAGGTCTTTCTGCTGCTGCTCGTGGTCTCGATCTCGGCGCTGTTCGTGGCCATGATCCGGAGCTTTCTGCTGACCATCCTGTTCGCCGCCATCTTCAGCGGTCTGGCGTTTCCGTTGTACCGGCGGCTGGTGGGACTGTTTCGCGGGCGTCGGGCCGTGGCGTCGGTGACCACCGTGATCCTGTTGCTGATCGTGGTGGTGGCGCCGTTGCTGGGGGTGCTCGGCATCGTGGCCGGCGAGGCCCTCGGGGTGAGCGAGACGGTGAGCCCATGGATCAAGGCGCGGTTGGCCGAACCGGGCACCTTCGACGAATACTTCGAACAGATCCCCGGCTATCAGCGCCTGGAGCCGTTCCGCGAGCAGATCATCACCAAGGCCGGCGAGTTGGTGGGCAGCGCCAGCACCTTCCTGTTCAACAGCCTTTCGGCCACCACCCGCGGCACCGTGACCTTTCTGTTCCAGTTCTTCGTCCTGCTCTACTGCATGTTCTTTTTCCTCATGGACGGCGGACCGCTACTGCGCAAGATCCTGTACTACATGCCGCTGAATAATGAGGACGAGGAGCGGATGGTGGAGAAGTTCACCTCCGTGGCCCGGGCCACCATCAAGGGCACCCTGCTCATCGGGCTGGCCCAGGGTACACTTGCCGGGTTCGCCTTCTGGGTGGCGGGCATCTCGGGGGCGGTGTTCTGGGGCACGTTGATGGTGCTGCTGTCCATAGTGCCCGGGATTGGGATCGGGCTGGTCTATATACCAGCGGCGTTGATTCTGATCTTCAGCGGGCATGTGCTGAAGGGGATTCTGCTCGGGTTGTTCTGCGCCCTGGTCGTCGGCAGCATCGACAACCTGCTGCGGCCGCGGCTGGTTGGCCGTGATACCAAGATGCATGATCTGATGATCCTGTTCGGCACCATGGGCGGGATCCTGCTGTTCGGGGTGCTCGGATTCATTGTGGGGCCCATCGTGGCGGCTTTGTTCGTGACCGTGTGGGATATCTACGGATCGGTGTTCAGGGATGTGTTGCCGGTGGGGCGGCCGGAGGGTGGGGCGGAGTGACTTCGATAAGTTAAAGGGCCTGGTACCTCGATCCGGTTTGTCTCCCGAACCAAACACCAGGCCCTTAAAAACGTCGATAGCTGAGCCTACCCCTTCCCCAGCTCCGGAAATTCCTTATCCAGCTTCTCGTTCCACTCGGTCACCCGCGCGCCAGTACTCTCGAGCACCGCCGCCACATCCCCATCGAAGGTGATGCCGTTAATCGAGTCGCTCTGGCCGATGCTGTCCACCACGGCCTGGTCCTCCTCGTCGAGCACCTTGCCGAATACCGTGTGCTTGCCGTCGAGCCACGGCGTCGCGACGTGGGTGATGAAGAACTGGCTGCCATTCGTACCCGGGCCGGCGTTGGCCATGGACAAGACGCCGGGGTGGTCGTGCTTCAGCTCGGCCTTGCATTCGTCCTCGAACTGGTAGCCGGGGCCGCCGGTGCCACTGCCGAGGGGGCAGCCGCCCTGGATCATGAAGTCCGGGATGACGCGGTGGAACTTCAGGCCGTCGTAGTACTTGCGCTGGGCCAGATTGACGAAGTTGGCCACCGTGAGCGGTGTCTCGTCGCCAAACAGCTGCAGCTTGATGTCACCCTTGCTCGTGGCGATGGTCACCTGGATCGTGCCGGCATCCGCCATGGGACTCTCCTCGAATCGGTTCAGACGTGTACGACCGAATTCTCGCATTCGGCAAAGGTGTTGTAGACGTACTCGTCGGCGCTCCAGTCGTTTTCCCAGTTCAGCTTGTTGATGAGATAGCGGAACTGGTAACTGGTGCCAGTTTCGAGATCGAGGGTCAGGGTGTAGGCGCCGTTCTTGAGCTTGCGCATGGGCGTCGCCTCGTAGTTCCACTCGTTGAAATCGCCCACGATGTGCACCGAATCGGCGGTCTCGACGGCTTCCTGTGGAACCTTGAAGGTCACTTTGCAGACGGGACGCGACTTCAGATATCGTTTGCTGAGACTCATTTTTTACCCCCTTGAGTCCACTTTACCTGCCTGATTCATCCGGTTCCATCCGGATAATCTGTTGTTGTATCAGGCCAGGTTACAATCCGTATGCGGGCCACAATATACCAAGCGTGCACCCGCGTAAATCCCTGTCCGGGTCTTCAACGGAAATTCGGCCAGGACAGCCTCCGGAATCCGGAGTACGGCAATATAGGACTAATCGTCCGCCTTGGCCATCAGTTTCAAGGTGGGCAGCAAGGTGACGTCGAATGCCTTCTTGTTGCGCTCGCGGACGGCGCGGATCTCCTCGACTCCCAGCCGGACGCCGGCCAGTGCCGCCGTGATCTCGAAGTTCTGGTAACGGAACCCGAAGTTCCGCAACTTCTCCATGGCCGCCACCAGTTTCGTTTCGGCCCGGGCGAGCTGACGTTCGCTCAGCAACTGATAACCGAGACAGATCTCGTGCAGGCCGAACCAGAAAACCTCGTCACGACCCTGCACATCCTGACACCCCTTCTCGGCAAGATTCGCCGCGTCGTTGTAGCGGCGATCGTTGAAGGCGGCGATGGTTTGCTCCAGTATCTGCCCAGTTTTCATCAGGTTTCCTCCTCGGTGTCGTCTGGTAAGCCCATCCTGTCGATTGGCAGGAACCGTGCCGCCTCCTCCTCGAAGGCCAACAACTTGCTGTCCGCCAGACGATCGGTGTAGAGGATCCCGTCGAGATGATCGTATTCGTGCTGAAAGACCACGGCCGGAAATCCCTCCAGTTCGAGGCTGAACTGCTCGCCCTTCTCGTCGTAGGCGGTGACCGTCGCTGCGGCGGGACGCTCCACGTAGCCGCGCAGGCCCGGGACGCTGAGACAGCCCTCGTACATGCCGTACGTCTCGGCCTCGGGGATGGTGACCTCGGGATTGATGAACACGCGCAGCTTCATGCGATCGTCCTCGTCCTCCTCGCCACCGGCGATGAGCAGGCGCCTGGATACGTGCACCTGGGGCGCCGCCAGTCCCACGCCGTTGTACTCGACCATGGTCTCGAGCATGTCGCGGATGAGAGTCTGGATCTCGGGGCTGGTGATCTGCTCGGGCGGAATCGGTTCCGCCACCTTGCGCAGGACCGGGTGTCCCAAACGAGCGACCTTGAGAATGGACATCTGGATCGGCCTCCTCGAGCGGTTCTGACAATCTTTTTCCCGGTGACCGAGGCTCGAGATGGCCTGCGCCACCGGGAATGCCGTGGTTTGCCGCCACACCATAAACGAACCCGCGGCGCTTTGCAAAGCCGGAGCGCAGCCAGTTCGGATACCTGGCGACAGACGCTGGCGCACCCGGCAAAGTTGTCCCGGTTGGTGGTGAAAATTCCCGTTTCCTCCCGCTCCTGAGGTTGCCGCGCCCTGACCGGTGATCTGCACCACTCCACAGCTCGTGCAGGACAGTGATCTGCCAGGCAAGCGGCGGAGATATGAATTGTCTTTGAATTGGCACCCAGCTTGCATAACTTGGGAAGTCGGCAGGAGTTCAAATCGTCCAACAGTCACGTTTTCAAGCGAGTAGGCCAGCCTCATGAAGTCAGCCCCCCGCATTGCGGCCCTTGGTATGGGTCTGTTTTTCGTTGCCGCCGCCATCCTGATGCTCGAGGTCTCGATGACCCGGATCTTCTCGTTGGTGATGTGGTATCACTTCGCCTTTTTCACCATCTCGGTGGCGCTGTTCGGGTTCGCTGCCGCCGGGTTGACGGTGCATTTGATGCCGCGGGTTTTTCGCCAAGAACGCGCTCCCGAGGCGGCCTTCAACGTGTCGCTGATCTTCGCGGTGGCCGTGCCGCTCTGCTTCAAGCTGTTCACCATCAATACCGCCCAGAAGCTACTCACCGGTTTGTTGTTCGTGGTCCGGGGCAGCGACGCCACCGACGTGGGCGCCGGCTACATCGTGCTTGGCATCCTCGGCATGGCGGCGCTGTACCTGTGCGCCGTGTTGCCGTTCTTCATCGGCGGCATCGTCATCGCCGTTCTGTTCCGCCACTTCGGCGACCAGGCGAGCCGTATCTACTTCTTCGATCTGGTGGGCGCCGGACTCGGTTGCCTGGCCACCGTGCCGGTTCTGAACTGGATCGGCGGTCCCGGAGCCATGGTCATGGTGGCCGTCATCGCTCTGCTGGGCTGCCTCTGCTTCGGTCTCTCCACCGGCAACCGCCGACAGATCTGCATCGCCAGTGTGCTGGCCGTTATCGCCTTCGCAGCGCTGTTCGCCAATCCTTCCAGCTGGATGGGACTGAAGTACTATCGCGGCGCCGAGGAGACCAACATCGACTACGAGAAGTGGAACTCCTTCTCGCGGGTGGCGGTGGAGAAGCTGGCCACCTCGGATTCGCTGCTCATCGAGATCGACGCCGCCTCCAATACCTTCGTCACCCACTGGGACGGCGATCCGGCGAGCATCGCCTATCTACACCACGATCTCATTGCCGCCCAGTATGCCCTGCTGGAACAGCCCAAGGTGCTGGCCATCGGTTCGGGTGGCGGCGCCGACATCTTGACGGCGCTCATTTCCGGTTCCCGGGACATCACCGCGGTGGAGGTCAACCCCATCATCGTGGATATCATGAGCAACCGGTACGCCGAGTACTCCGGCGACATCTACAACGCGCCGGAAGTGCGGGTGGTCACCGACGAGGCGCGCAGTTACATCCGCCGCTCGGGCGAGACCTACGACTGCATCCAGGCCGGATACGTGGACACCTACGCCGCCACTGCGGCCGGCGCCTTCGCCTTGACCGAGAATACTCTCTACACCCGGGAGGCGTTCTCGGACTACCTGGCGCACCTGACCGAAAACGGGATCATCGCTTTTCAGCGCTATTACGAGGAACAGCCCCAGCAAGGGATCCGTCTGGTGAGCATCGCCCTGGCCGCCCTGGCCGAGCGCGGCAAAGCAGACCCGTCCCGGCACGTGGCCGTCTTGCGGCATCGGGAACGGGCCTCGGTTATGGTTAAGAACTCACCGTTCACGGATGCGGAGACCGAGCGGCTGATAGCGCACTGCGAGGAAGCCGGCCTCGAGCTGGTGGCCGCGCCCGGCATCTACCACGACAACCTCTACGGCGAGCTGCTGTCCGCGTCCGACCCCCAGACGGTCATCGAGGGCTACACACTGGACATCACTCCATCCACCGACGACCGGCCGTTCTTCTTCTACATGGTCAAACCGATGACCTTCTGGAAGGGCTTGCTGCTGCGGAGCGGCGAGTACCAGCATTCGCGCGCCGTGTTCCTGTTGACCACTCTGCTGTTCGTGGTGTTCCTGCTCTCCCTGTTCATCCTGATCTTCCCCGCCCTGCGTGAACGGCACCTGTTCTCGCGCAGCACCATGCCGGTCTTGATGTACTTCGGCGCCCTCGGCCTCGGGTTCATGATGGTGGAGATCGGCATGCTGCAGCGGCTGATGCTGTTCCTCGGCCACCCTACGCTGGCCCTCAGCGTCGTGCTCTGCTCACTATTGATAAGCGCCGGTCTGGGCAGCGCCTGGACCGCCCGGGTGCCACTGAGTGCTACTGGCCCCCGGCTGCAGGCCTATCTCTGGACCGTGGTCGGGCTCACCGCCATCACCGCCTTCGCCTGGCCGCCCGTGTTCCAGGCCCTGGTGGGGCTGGAGCGTTTGTGGCGAGTGATCATCGCCATCGTGACCCTGTTCCCGGTGGGATTCTTCCTCGGCACCGCCTTCCCGGTGGGCATTCGCCGCCTGGCGAGCAACCGCGCGGAACTGATCCCGTGGGCCTGGGCCGTCAACGGCGCCACCTCGGTGCTCGGCTCGGTACTGGCCATGGTCGTGGCCATCAACAGCGGGTTCACAGTGACCTTGCTGGTGGGTGCGGTCTGTTATCTGCTCGCCGTGCCGCTGGCGCGGCGGACTGGATAAGCCAGGACGGTTTTTACGGCTTTCCCCCGTTTCCGGGGGGAATTCAACAATGTTTTGACATCCCCTCCCACGGTCGCTACTGTACCTGTGGCCAGCAGTGGAAACCGATTCCAACCACCGCCATCAAGACTTGATCAGAACCTTTCTGGGCTTATCTGGAGCGACATGGACCCCATCTCTCCGCCTCCGGTCATTCGGCGTGACGGTTCGAGCAAGGGTTCGCCTTCCCTGTTTTTTCGCGGCATTTGGCGCGTACTCACCCTCATCGGGCTCCTCTACATCTTCTTATTTGCCATTGCCTTGCTGGGCAGCGCCTTCAAGATCTTCGGCGCCGATTTCAGTCAGACCCTGATCCGGACCACCACCAATCCGGTGGTCGGCTTGATGATCGGGTTGCTGGCCACCTCGCTCATCCAGAGTTCGTCGAGCACCACCTCCATCGTGGTGGGGTTGGTGGCGGCCGACGCCCTGACGGTGACCAACGCCATCCCCATCATCATGGGCGCCAACATGGGCACGACGGTGACCAATACCGTCGTCGCCATGACCTCCATGAACCGGCGCGCGGAGTTCCAGCGAGCCTTCGCCGGCGCCACCATGCACGACTTCTTCAACCTGATGACCATCATCGTCATCTTCCCGCTGGAGCAGTCGACGCACTATCTGGAAAAGAGCGCTACCTGGCTCTCGCACCACCTCATCAGCGCCGAGGGATTCGAATTCCACAGCCCCGTCAAGGCCGTGGTGAAACCGGCCACGGCCCAGGTCAAGCATCTGTTAGTAGACAGCTTCTCGCTCCCGGACTGGCTGGCCGGCACGTTGATGCTGGTCATCTCGCTGGGGTGCATATTCTTCGCGTTGACCATGCTGACCAAGCTGCTGCGCCAGGTAGTGCTGCGGCGGGCCGAGGGGGCGTTCAACAACTACATCACCCGCAACGCCTTTTCCGCCATGTTGCTCGGCGTCATCGTGACCGCGGCGGTGCAGAGCAGCAGCATCACCACCAGCCTGCTGGTGCCGATGATCGGGGCGGGCATCGTGCAGCTCGAGCCGGCCTTCGCCGTGACCCTGGGCGCCAACATCGGGACCACGGTGACGGCGCTGCTCGCCTCCATGGCCGGCAATCTGGCCGGGGTCACCGTGGCGCTGGTCCATTTACTGTTCAACATCTCGGGCATCCTGATCTTCTTCCCGTTCCGGCCGTTACGAATGATCCCGATCCGACTCTCCCAGTTCCTGGCCAAGAAGACCGCCAAGCGGCGATCGTTTGCGGTGATCTACATGTTCGGGATATTTTTCGTACTGCCGTTCCTGGCCGTTCTGATAACCAGGGCGTTCTAGAGCTTTTTGGAGGCTGACATGCCGTTCACGTCACTTCTCGATCTCTTCAAGCGGGACAACTGGAGCAACGAGCTGGTCGCCAAGATCGGCGAGATGCTCGACACCGCGGCCGAGATGTTCGGCTACGCCGTCGGAATCATCGTTTACGGCGAACCGGACGAGAATCCCCAGACTGAGATCTACGACCGCGACATCAAGATCAACTACCTGGTGCGGACCATCAGACGGCGGGTCATCACGCGGTTGTCATTGAAATCGTCACGGGGCGAGGTGCCCACGGCGCTCATCTTCATGAATACCGTGAAGGACGTCGAGAGGATCGGCGACTACATGAAGAACCTCTACGAGACCAACGCCCTCATGTGCGACGTGCCCGAACGCAAGATCTACCAGGAATACCTGGTGGGCCGCTCGCGCACCATCGAGGACCTGTTCCAGCGGACCATTCAGGCATTCAGCGAGAGCGACCAGGAAAAGGCCACCGACGTGATCCAGCGGGCGCGCATCCTGGGCAAGGAGGTGGAAAAGGCCATCCGCGAAGTGACCCTGAGCAAGCTGGAGGTGTGCGACGCGGTCTGCCTGGTGCTCATCCTGCGCTTCTACAAGCGGATCGCCGCCCACATGAGCAACGTCTCCACCTCGGTGGTCATGCCGGTGGATCTGCTGGACTTCTATGACGAGCGGGGAGGCCGCACCTTGGAGGAGGGGATGTCGGAGATTCATGATCCGTACCTGGACTGAGGCACCCGCACCACTACCGCAACCAAACAACCTTCTGCTCCCCCACGTCCCCGTCGGCCTCCAGCCGGCAGATGTACGTCCCGCTGCTGACATACCGACCCGCGTCATCGTCACCGAGCCAGGTTTCGGTGTAGGTGCCGACGTCCCGGCTGCCGTCGACGAGGGTCCGCACCAATCGCCCGCGCAGATCGTAGATGGCGAGCTTCATCTCTCCCGCGCGCAGCAAGCGGCAGGTGAAGATGGTCTCGAACCGGAACGGGTTGGGATAGGCCAGCAACATGGCGACCCGGCCCTCGCCGGACTGGTTCCCGCCGCCCGGCGTCAGCGCCCAGACAGTGATATCGTCGAGGTTCCAGCCGCAGAACTGGCCACTGCCGCTGGTCGGTCCCAGAGTCCAGCGCAGATACACGGTCGGCTCGCCGTCGGCCAGAACGGCGATGTTGAATTCCTGGGCCGTCCAGACCGCATCCGTTATCCGCTCGAGATTCGTCCAGACCGGCGTGAACTCCACGCCGTCGCTGCTCACGCTGAAGGAGGCCTCGGCGATCTGGGGTGAATTCACCCCCAGCCAGCGCCAGAACTTGACGGTCACGTCGGACAGATTGCTGCAATCGATGGCCTTGCTGGTGAGGTGGCGGGCACTGGTGTCGAAGGAGTAATCGCCGTCCAGGTTGTTCCCGAACACATTGCGGCCGCTGTACCCGCTGGTGGGATCCGGATAACCGAAAGTCCCACCCTGGCCGGTGGGTCGGCCGAATTCCCAGTCGCTCTCCAGGCTCCAGCCCGGATCTTCATCCAGCGAGAACCGCCGCACCACCCGGGGATACCCGACCTTGAGTTTGACCTGCCGCGAGGTGTCGCCAATCTGATTCGTGGTGTTGCGGAAGGTGATGGTGGCGGTGTGAATTCCCTCCGGCACCGATGACGCGGCGGCGGTGACCGAGATTTGCACCTCCACCGTTTGGGCGCCGGCAATGCTGCCGGACGCAGGAGACAGGTGGAGCCAGTCCTTTTCCGATTCCACCAGGTAGTCGAACGTGCTCAACCCCATGTTGCCGAGGCTGTAAATGGTGTACCGGGGCGCGAAGGGACCGCCCACATCACCGCCCGCCTCGAACGAGGTGAACGGCAGCAGCCGGAATCCGGCCGAGTCGGGAACCAGGATCTCCAGGCTGGTGATGCCGGTCGCCAGCGGATCGAGCCAGTAGCGCAGGCAGGCGGACGAATCGGCGCCGCTTTCCCCCCACGACGTCGAGAACCGACCGTACCAGTCGGCCTCGTTGTTACCGCACCCGGCGAAACCGCCGTGTAATTGCCCTACCACCCGGTGGTTCTGATCGAACAGCGGGCTCCCGGACGACCCGCCCTCCGTGGTGCCGAGATCCCAGTCCGATACCATGATGTGCGAGCCGTCGCCCGGCACGGTCTGGTTACTCCAGCTCGTGGTGACACAGGGATCGTTCTCGAAGCTGATGCTCTTCTCGTCCAGGCCCGGGTGATGGATACAGGCAGCGCTGGTCGGATCGTTTTCACTCCGATCCCAGCCGGCGAAGGTGACCCGGAACGATGCTGACGGATCATCTTCCAGCTCCACCAGGGTAAAGTCCGAGAAGGAATTGGACGCCCGGAACAGGGCGCCGCTCTGGGTATCGTCCAGCAAACCGCCGCCTTGATCGCCGCAGTTGGGGCTCTCGAAGTTCCAGTAGATCACCATGGTTTGCGCGTTCAGCGGAATGATGTCGCAATGATCCGCGGTGAGGAAATACGGCGTCTCGTCCAGGGTGGTGTTGTTCACCAGGAAGCCGGTGCATTTCCAGGATCCCTGCAGGGTGAACATGCCGACGGAACGGATCTCGTCACGCCACTCGTCCCCCTCGGGGCAAACCACGTCGATGTTGCAGGCCCCCGACTTGTCGAAACCGTTCTCGCCGAAAAAACGGTAGCCGGCGTTGATGGCGGTCAGCTCCAGTTCGTACCGGTGGCCCCCGGCGGGGGGCAAGGTCAACTCCAGCATCACGTCGGCGGCCAGAACCACCGGGGTCCAGAGCTGACCGTGCGCCTCGTTGTCCGCGGCCGTGAAGCAGTAGGGCAGACCCGAACCAGCGGTGGCGTAGATGGTCAGCTTGGCGCCCGGCGATAACCGATACCGACTGAAACCGAAATTCACCGACCGGCTGCCGGGCGTCAGAACGCGCAGACGCCAGAGCCGCGAACCGTCGGCCAGCTGCTCCCAGGTACCGTCGGTTTCCGGCGTGACGGCCACCGGATTCGGAATGGCGAAACGGTACGGCAGCCCTTGCCATTCACGCCGCTCGTCCTCCTCACGGATGGCCTCCAGATCGAGAGCGGGCGTCTGCACGCGAGCCACCGTGTCCAGTGCCCGCACCGATTGTATCCAGGCCGTGGGCAGTTCACCCGGTGCCCCGCCGGCGAGGGAGATGACCGGCTCGGGGGTCTGGGCCAGAAGCGTTTGGCCCACACCGGCCCCCGCCACCCAGGCGACCAGGAAAAGCAGTAAAAGGACCAGCGGGATGCGGACAGTAGCTATGGATACGGAAAAGAACATGATTGCCTTTCGTCGGGCTGTAGTTGCGGGCTGGATATTTGGAAACATACCAGCAATCGGTCGGGGAGCCAACTCTGTCCGCGGGTCTGTCTGCGGGTCTGTCCGCGGGTTTGTCCGGAGGTCTGCCGGGAATTCTGTCCAAACCCGGCTCGGGAATACGTGACAACAGTGGGACCAATGCTATAGCCTGCCACGAGATTATCGTCCACGGAAAAACCGTCCCCTGCCCGCGCCAGCAGGACGTCTTGCCGGCAACGAGGAGATTCACCCTGGCCAGCCACCAGCAATCGCGCCGAGAACGGGTTCCATTTCTCCGAGGTTCAAGTTGCCTGAACGTTTGCCTGTTGTTGATATTGGCGCCGGCAATACTGCATGCTGGGGAAAACTCATTTCCGATATTCCTGTCTGGCAGACTGGAGGGTGTGGCCGCCGAATCCGGCCAGTCGACGGCGCCCGAGGACAACGCCACAAAAGAAGGCATCTCGCCCTGGCTCGAGACCGGCCTGGTGTTTGGCGGGCTCGTCCTGTGCCAGACGGCTGACGATGAGATCAACGACTGGCTGCAGCGAAGGCGCAACGACAAGCTCGAGTCCTTCGCCGATATCGTGCGACCGTTCGGGGGACCTGCCGTCTACGTCCCGGTGGGCGCGGGCCTGTACCTCACCGGGCTGATCAGCGGCAATACCGAGGCCCGTCAGGCGGCGGAACGGATCTGCCTCAGCCTGACCATCGCCGGCCTGTCGTCGGGCAGCCTCAAGTACCTGGCCGGTCGCTCCCGGCCGAGTTCCGGCGCGCCCAGCGACCGGTTCCGGCCGTTCTGCAGGCTGACCTCTTTCCCCTCGGGGCACACCACCATGGCCTTCACCCTGGCCGGCTCCATCTCGAGGGAGATAGACAACCGCTGGGCCACGGCCGGCCTGCACCTGCTGGCGGGATCAGTGGGCCTGTCCCGTTTGATCGACGAACTGCACTGGCTCAGCGACATCGTGGCCGGGGCGCTGCTGAGTCGCTACGTGACCTCGCTGGTCTACGACCATGTCCTGCCCGGTGAAGACAGTGGGGTGACCGCCTGCTGGACAGTGGCCGGTCCGACCCTCGCCTGGTGTGCCGGATTCTGAGACCGGCCATGCCGGTCGAGGTGAACCATGCCACTCACTTTTCCGGAGAATCATCCGGAGACTGAACTTGCAGGTACTCGCCCGATCGCCGGCGATCCATCCGGGCGCCTGGTCTCTCTGGACGTCTTCCGCGGCCTGACCATCGCCGGCATGTTGCTGGTGAACAATCCCGGGAGCTGGCGGGCCGACGCCATCTATCCCGCTCTGCGCCACGCCGAATGGAACGGCTGTACGCCCACCGATCTGGTCTTCCCGTTTTTTCTGTTCATCGTCGGGGTGTCGCTGGTGCTCTCATCCGCGCGCCGGTTGGCGTCGAGTCAGCCGGCAACCGGACTGTACGCACACGTCATCCGCCGCTCAGTGGCGCTGGTGATACTCGGGCTGTTCCAGAGCCGCTTCCCCCTGGTGGCGCGCGATGCCGAGGGATTTTTCACGGCCTGGGCCAAGGTGGGTTTTGGCGGTGTCCTCCTGCGGTTGGGACTGGCGGCGCTGGTGCTGGCGGCGGTGGTGCTGCTGGCCGGGACCCGCCGGCAACGGGCCTGGATCTGGACGCTGGCTTCCGGCCTGGCCGCCTGTTTGACCGGCTGGCTGCTCACCTCCGCGGCGGATGCCGCCTGGTTCTGGCGACATCTGCTGGATTCGCGAATCCCCGGGGTGCTGCAACGGATCGGGATCTGTTATTTCCTGGCGGCCAGCCTGTACCTCCGGTGCCAACGTCAGCGGGTGATCCCGGCCGTTCTGGTCGGCCTGCTGGTGGGCTCGGCCCTCTGGATGCTCTACATCCCCGTGCCCGGCTGCGGCCGTCCGGACCTGGCAGCCGGCCTGCCGCCAGTGGGCGGCGAGATGATCCCGCCGTTCTGCAACTGGGGGCTCTACCTCGACACGTCGCTGTTCGGCGCCCGCTGTTTCCTCAAGGATGTCGATGCCGTCACCGGCCAGGTGCGGTGGGCCTTCGATCCCGACGGGGCGGCCAGCACGCCGGCGGCCCTGGCCAGTGTGCTGCTCGGTATTCTCTGCGGGTCGTGGCTCCAAACCGGCCGATCTCGTCGGCTCGCCCGGATGCTTTTTGTCGGCGCCCTGCTGACCATCGCCGGTTTGCTGCTGCACGGCTGGCTTCCCCTCAACAAACAGCTCTGGACCGGCAGCTACGTGCTGCTCACCGGCGGCCTGGCGTTGCTGGTTCTGGGCGGCTGCTACTACGGTCTGGAAATTCGCGGCTGGCGATTCGGTGCGGTGCCGTTCGTCGCTTATGGACAGAACGCGATCCTGGCTTTTCTCGGTTCGAGCCTGACCGCGACCCTGCTGATCCACTTGCGCGTGTCGACCGTTGCTGGTGACGGCGGCCAGCGATTGATCACCTGGAAAACCTGGCTTTACGAGAATCTCTTCCGAACCTGGGCCTGCCCCCGCAACGCGTCGCTGTTTTTCGCGCTGGGAGTGGTGGTCGTGTGGGCGGGCATCACCTGGTGGCTGCGGCGGCGGCGGATCTTCCTGAAGATCTGAACAGGAGCGGGACGGTGATAAAAAGACCCGCGGGCTCGAAAGCCCGCGGGTCACCTCGTTGATGAAGCTGGCTCGTGATGTCGCACTAACGAGGAATCGCCATGAACAGTCTCGTCTCGTTTTGGGGTTTGTAGACCCGCAACAGGATGGGCCGGTCCTCGTCTTCTTGCAATAGTCGGCGATAGTCATCCAGATCGTTCACCGATTCCTTGGCGATCTCCAGGATCACGTCGCCCCGCTCGAGGCCTTCCCGGGCGGCGGCGGAACTGGCAGCCACCTCCGTGACGATCACACCGTCGACGTCCTCGGGCACGCCGGCCAAACGCCGCGTCCGCGTGGTGAGCTCTCGAACGGTGACCCCGTCGATGCCGTCGTCGGCCTCGTTGCCCTGCCGATTCGTGCTGGCCACCTGGACCTCGTCCGGCAAGGCGCCCAGCTCCACGGTCACCCGTTTCTCGCGACCGTCGCGCAGGATCTCCAGCTTGGCGTCGTGGCCAACCGGCGACAGGCTGATGCGGTTGCGCAGGCCGGCCACCGAATTGACCTGGTGATCGTCCACCGACAGGATGATGTCGCCCACTTCCAGGCCCGCCGCCGCGGCCGGCGTGTCGTCGTTGACATTCTCGATGATGACGCCACGCGGGCGGTCGAGGCCGTGGTACTCGGCCATGGCCTGGTTGACGGCGCGGATGGAGACGCCGAGCCAGGCCCTGTCCACCTTGCCGTGTTCACGCAGGGAATCCATGATACGTTGCGCCATGTTGCTCGGGATGGCGAAGCCGATACCCTGCGAGCCGCCGCTGCGGCTGAGGATCGCCGTGTTCATGCCCACCAGCTCGCCCCACAGGTTGACCAGGGCGCCGCCGGAGTTGCCGGGATTGATGGTGGCGTCGGTCTGGATCAGGTCCTCGTATTCGATGAGACCGATACTGCGACCGAGGGCGCTGACGATGCCCTTGGTGACCGTCCCGCCCAGACCGAACGGATTGCCGAGGGCCATGACCTCGTCACCCACCCGCAACGTGCTCGAGTCGGCGAACGGGATGAACGGCAGATCGTCGGCATCGATCTTGATGAGCGCCACATCGGTCTGGGGATCGGCGCCGATGACTTCGGCCTCGTGTTCCTCGTTGTTCTGGAAACTGACCCGGATGGAGCTGGCCTTCTCGACGATGTGGTTGTTGGTGAGGATGTAGCCGTCCGCGCTGATGATCACCCCGGAGCCGAGGTTGCGCGTGATCCGTTCCTCGTTGTTTTCGCCGGGGGTGTCGAAGAAGCGGCGGAAGAAGGGATCCTCCAGGAACGGGTGGTTGAAGCCGCTGTCCTCCATCACCCGGTCGGTGGAAATGTTCACCACCGCAGGCATGGTGCGCTCGGCCACATCGGCGTAGGAGAGTTCTCCGGTGCGCAGTGGCTGGGCGACGGCGGCGGAAGTCGAGATGAGCGAACCCAGGGAGGTCGCGTTCCGGTCGTTCACGGCGCCGCCACCGGCGATGGTCAAACCGAGGATGAAACCGGCACCGAGAAGAAACAAAGCAACCGTCCATCTGATCCTGGTACGCCTGCTGATAGGGGTCTGCATCGTGGCTCCTTTCTGGATTTCAACTGACGAGACGGCCCCTTCTACCCGACCACCGGGGATAAGTTTCCAGTCACCATCGGACCGGCAACGAGATCCATCCTCGACGGGCGATAGAGGGAATCAGCCGTCGTCGCCGATGGCCTCCACGGGACACTCGTCCATGGCGTCCTGCATGTTGGCCTCTTCTTCCTCGTTCGCCGGTTGCTTGCAGACGTAGGTGTATCCTTCGGCCTCGTTACGCGCGAAGTTGTCCGGCGCGCTCTGGCGACAGAGATCGCAATCTATGCAGTTGGAATCGACGTACCAGCTTCCCTCGACATTGTCGCTGACTTTGTCCGTACTGTCGGCCATCGTTTTCTCCTTCCAGGGTATCTCGAAGCGATCCCGACTGAATCGGGACCACATCACACTCGATTGGTTGCTTCTAGATAGGCAACTTTCCCCCACTGTCAACAGCAAACCTGCCGGGAAACCGGGGCGACGGTCAGTGGACGTAGCCGAGAGAGCGGAGCTTTTCCCGGGTCTCGGCGTCCATGGGTACCGCAGCCTCGTCGAGTAACCAGCCCCCAAACGGCATCTGACTCAGGGTTTCCTGCATCCGGGCCAGATCGCCCGGTCGCTCGGCTGTCAGATCGTGCTGCTGCAATGGATCACTGGTCAGGTCGTGGAGCTGAACCGCGCCAAGGTTGCTCACGGTCAGACGGAGATCCCCCACCCGTAGCGAACGGTACGCCGCCCCCAACGGATCGGGATCCAGGGCCGCATTGATCCGACTCAACAGTCGGACCAGACCGTCGGGCGGGCCGTGATACTCGGCCAGTAACGGCCGGTCCGACCACGGCTCGTTCTGCGGCAACGACAACAGGGAACGGCTCAGCGGCGATACGGGCCGCTCCGGAACGTCCGGAATGGCTGCCGCTTCGAGCACGGTGGCGAACAGGTCCAGCAGCATCACTGGATCTTCCCGTTGACCCGGCTCCAGAAAACCCGGCGCGCGGATCACCAGCGGCACATCGAGCAGGGTCTCGTGCACGGAGAACTGGTGTTCGACCAGGCCGTGTTCGCCCAGATTCTCGCCGTGGTCCGAGGTGACGATGATCACCGTGTTCTCGTATCGCCCCATTTTTTTCAGCTTGGTCACAAGGCGTCCCAGATACCGGTCGGCCGTGTGGATGTCTCCAGCGTACAGGCGCCGGACCGTCTCCCAGTCCACGTCGTCCGCGGTGAGGCGCCCGGCATTGAACTCGTGTCCCCAGCGTACCGGGATCCAGACGTCCGGCGAGAGGTCTGTCAGATGGGTATAACGGTATTCCGCCGGCGGATCGTACGGCAGGTGCGGTTCCAGAAAATTGACGAACAGGAAAAACGGTCGGTCGTCCTCCGCTTGCTCCAACCAGCGAGTGAGCCTGCCCACACTTTCCCGTCCACCCTGATCACCGTCAGGCCGGCGGCTGGCGCCGTCGAAAAAATCCTTCAACTCGGCGACCTGGTACACATCGAATCCGCGCATCAGTCCCGACGCTTGATGGCTCAACCACGGATTACTGAAGAAGCCGGCGGTGACGTAGCCGGCGCCGCTCAAGATCTCGGCCAGCGTCTCGTGACTGTCGGCGAGCTGCGGTTTCCGGGACGTGCTCCCGTGTTCCGACGGCAACAGACCCGTGAACATGGAGGCGTGGGAAGGCACGGTCCAGGAAGCATTGGACCAGGCGTTGGCGAACCGTGTCCCCTCGGCGGCCAGCTGGTCGAGACTGGGTGTCACGGACACGGTCCCGTGTTGGCCGGTGAAATCGTCGCGGACGGTGTCGAGAACCACGAGCACGATGTCGGGACGGGGATCCGGCCCCATGTCGCAGGCCGAGAGCCAGAACAGGCCACCAAAAAGAAACAGACAGAGCCAGAAGACTCCGCGCCGCGACGGCCGGGACACCCTGTCGCATGTCCCGTTGAAGAAGGTGCTGTCGAGACATTGTGGATTCGACAAGATCAACCTCTCCGCCACAAGACAAGCCGTCGAGCTGCCCCGTATTTCTGCGACCAAACTCGGCAAACAGCAGTCAGATCGTCAACCGGCTCTTGAACGGTAAAAACGTCATGAAATCGGCGTGGTGGACAATATACGCCTCCACCGAACGCTTGACCATGTCCCCCTCGCCGGCATGCGTGGCGATGATATGGCAGACACGCGGCGGCACGCCACAGCTCTGGGCCAGGCTCACACCGGTGAACGGATGCCGCAGGTAGTGCCCCATCTCGCTCTTGACCGATTTGCCGTCTTCGAGACCGTACTCGAGCAGTTTACCCACATCCGCCAGGATGGCGCCGGCGATGACCGTGTCCATGTCCACCGGCAGTTCAGCCTGGAAGAACTCGATCATTTTTTCGGCCGAGGCGCGCGCCACGTGGACGACGCACCGCTTGTGGGCCATGAAGCTGACCTTCAGATCGGGGACGAGCAGAGTGAACGGAATTCGTTCCAGATCCAAAGCGGTGAGTGGGCTCTCTTCCAGAGCGAGCTCCCAGGCCAACGCGGTGGCCTCGCGCAGTTCCGCATCGGTTATCCATTCGAGTTCCGGCCACAATTTCAAGGTGTCGGCGTGCATGGTTTCACCTCGGGCAAACGTTGTTGGAGTCGGGACAACCTGTAACGTCACATTGCTGGCGGCAATCCACACCGGTCAGCGAGCCCCCGGGACCCAACCTCCGGCGCGGCGGTTTCCTGGCAATTTCGCGTCTGGAATCCGTTCCGTCAAAATAGTCCTTCCCGGATTGAACGCCGCCTCTAGAAACCGAAGAGGACCAGCAGCGCCAGCGGCAAGAGTATCGTGTACAGCCAGGCCCATCCCCGCGGCAGGCGACCGGTCGGCAACCAGAACGCCACCACCATGCCTGCCGCCGCCACTCCCGCCATCAGCAGGAAAGGCCAGAAGTAGGCGCCGGTGGCGTCCCGGATGGTACCGGCGATGGGCGGCACCAGAAAAATCCCCGCATTGGCGCAGGCAGAGAGGATGCCAAAGGCGCGGCCGTGGTGACTCGACGACAGGATGTCCCCCGGGAGCGACAGCAACGGGGTCGGTAAGCAACAGAGGGCGAGCCCGAGTCCCAGCCCCAGGACCAGCGGTGAAAAAATGCCGGACGGCACCCAGATCAGGAATACCGCCATCACCCACATGCCGGTGGCGATGATGGCGCCCTTGCCTCCCCGCCGATCCGTCAGCCAGCCGATCAACGGGCCCAGCAAGGCGGCGCACCACATGGGCAAGCTGACGAAGATACCGATGCTCTCCGCGCCAAGCCCGAGATCCAGGTAGTGATCGGGGGCGAAGGTCACGAAGGAAGTCACGGCGCCGTTGGCGAAGAACCAGACGGCGCCGGCCAGCCAGATGAGACGGAAGGAGACGTTGGCTGTGTCGGTGGCCGTCGCTGGCGAATCGTTCGCTCGTTGATCGGTTTCCAAACGGGTTGGTCCGGAATGGCGGGGCGCCTGGCCCGTGGCATTCCGTTCACCGGCTGGCGCCAGCAGACGTGAGCACATGACCAGGTACCCGAGACAGCACAAGCCAGCGAGAATCGCCACCACCGCGGCGACGTTTCGCCACCCACACCTCTCGGCCAGCGGCAAGGCGCCGTTCAACGCCAGCACGATACCTAGCGGCACCGCCGTGTTGACTATCCCCATGGGCAATCCGAGGGGGCGGCCGGTGAACAGCAGGGTCACCGTCCGTTGCATGGCCACCACGGACACCATGGCGCCCAGTCCCGCCACGGCGCGCAACAGCAACAACCAGTGATACCCCACCGGCAAGACCATACCCGCCGTACCCAGAGCCATGAGGCCGAGTCCCGAGGTGCCGATGCTACGCACCCCGAACCGGTCGACCAGATACCCTCCGGGAATGGACAGGATGATGATGCCAGGCAGAGCAAAGAATGACAGCAGCAATCCCGCCTGGCCGTGATTGAGCTGCAGCTCGCGGATCAGGGTCGGGATCAATGGCGGCACGAACTGGAATGCCATTCCGAAGACACAGAAGCCGGCGTATACCACCGCCAACCCCCTCCAGGCCGGAGAGGAAACAAACCGCTGCACATCATGCACGGTCAGTTTTGCCAAGTTCTTCACTGATGCTCACTTTTTTGGCGAAATAAACACGAACACGTTCCGCAAAGAAGCCGATATAAAATCGCAGATTGCGTTGCAATCAGGACTTTTCTGCCTATCTTCCACCGGGGAAAATCCAACCACACACCTTTCAAACCACTAAAACTATGACCGGTTGACGAATCCGATCAGATCGGCTAGTTTCTTGGCACTTCAATTGCTTGACCCCACGGCGTAGTGGCCATTTATTTACCGAGCACCACACCCGCCGGCTGGTGCCACAGGAGCAAATCTTCAATGAAAGGCCAATCGGTACCATGAAGGAACAGCTACAAAGCCGACACGTAGGCCAGGCGGTTTTTATCGCCCTGCTGGTTCTGGCAACGGCCGTGTCTGCCCAAACTGCTGTGGACGTCACCTACACCTGGACCCCACCGAACAGCGGCTCGCCGGTGGATCACTATGTCGTCGAGGTTTCTATCGACGGTAGTGCTTTCTACCAGGTGGACACCGTTACGAGCAACACCTACACATTCACGGCGCCAGTCGATCAAGCTCATCAGATCCGAGTTGCCGGCGTCGATGCAGAGGATCGACAGGGCCCGTACTCGGATCCTTCGGACACCTACACTCCCTCGGTTGGTCCTCCGGGACAGCCGGGCAAGCCGACACCGATATTCTAGAGGCGATATTCTGGAGGCGGTAGCCGCGAAGTCTCTAACCCTCAGAGTGAATCCTGCCTGACGCCACAGGCAGGATTACTCTTTGAGGGTTTTCTCCAGGTCAGAGGAGCCGCCGGTTACACCGGCAAGGATTCCGCTTCCCACTCCGGTGCACGGACTTTACAGCTGGCAGACTAATCGATATAGCCAAGGGCGCGCAGCTGTTTCTTGGTTTCCTCGCTCACGCTTTCCAAGTCGACATCGTCAGCGATGGCTTCGCTGTTTTTCACCAGACGCACCTGATTTTCCTCGCGAATTTTCATGATCTCGGCCAGCAGCCGCTCCTTCAATTCGGGACGACTGCGACCGATCTCCGTGAGTTCGCCAGGATCTTGTGACAGGTCGTACATGGTGATCCGCGGATTCCGTGGGGACCCGGCCACCATCAGCTTGAAATGATCCAGCAGCATGGCGTCCTGGGACTTGTTCTTCCGGTTGAGCAGATTGGTGATGCGATCGAAATACAGCACGCGATCCTCCAGCGCGCCGCCAGCGAGCAGCGACATGTAGCTCTGCCCGAGATACGCGTCGGGAAAGTCGATCCGCGCCAGCTGTTCCAGGGTCGGCGAAAGGTCCAAGTGCGACACGAAGGTCGACACTCGTCCGCCGGAATCGATGCCCGGTCCGGCGAAGATCAAGGGAATGTGGAGCAGCGGATCCCAGAAAGCGCCGCCATGTCCATAATGACCGTGGGCGCCGAACATATCACCGTGGTCGGCAGTGAACACGACGATGGTCCGGGAGTCGAGCCCATTGGCGCGCAAGGCAGCCAGGATATACCCGACCCGATCGTCGACGGATTCGACTTCCGCCCGATACAACGCCTGGATGTATTCTCTCTCGACCGGCGTGAGATCGTGCATGTTCGGCGGGTCCAGGCGGCGGTACACCGCCGGATCCCGGGGAAGTCGACTGGTATCGAACTCGATCCGGTCGCTGAACTCGGGGACCGGGTCGTAGGGATCGT
>JBDRBC010000462.1:0-2191 GCA_043823125.1 bacterium
CGTGACTGTGGCCGGCTGGAGTGGTGGGTGCTCGACTGGAACAAGCCGGCCATCGAGTTCTACCGGAATCTCGGCGCGGAATCGATGGACGAGTGGACGGTGTTCCGGATGGACGGGGCGGCGTTGGAGGCGCTGGCGGAAGGGGATTGATGGGGGTCTGGGCTGAAGATTATTTCATTGTGGCTGATCTGAATCGCCTAATAACAATCCTTGTCTGGAACGTCGGGAGTGTACCCGGGTACACGTAAAACAACTTCGAACCCACAAATATATAAATCAGAAAATGTGGAGGGGAGCAGTGCGTTTCGTCACGTTGATTTTCTCTATTTTGCTGATCATACAGCAGAACATCAATCAATCTATTGCCTCATGTGTGGGGAGAAGTATCGAGGAGAAATTACGGCTGGATGATTACATATTCTCGGGTCGGATTACAGAATCCCGTGATTCCAGAACTGGAATGCCAGTCAGTGAACAGACTCTGCAGATAGACTGGTTATTCGAGGTGGGACTGATTTGGAAAGGCACTCTTCCGGACACTGTATGGGTGTCGACGTCCACTATGTGGGGGCCAAGGTTCACGGTCGGAGATCAGTTCCTTGTCTATGCCGAAGATTTGGCACGACGACGATCCGACGCTGAGCGGCCAGCGCTTTACACAGGTCAGTGTTCTGGGAGCAAACGAGTAGACCGGGCACTCTGGGATCGCTACCACCTTCCTGATCCCCGGATCGTCAAGCCAGCGCTGAATTTGGCTCCCGTCACAATTTCCGATTTTCTCGCTGGTCTGAACGGAGACGATCATTTCCTGGCAGGTCAGTGTATGCACCATCTCACGACATTCGAAGAAGACCGCGATATGATTATCAGGGAACTTGGTTTGATAATTCGGGGACAGAAAGAAGGAAATATTTCAATGGCCCTTTGTACTGCTGCTTATCTGGGAGCGAAGGCTCAAGCATTGATCCCCGCGATACTCGGGGTCTTGCAAGAAAAGGAACCGTTGTTGCGAAGATGCGCGTATTCTGCCGTTTTCTCGGTCCTGGAACCCGATCTGAGCTGGCAATTCCTCTGGGGGGCTCTCACTGATCCATCTGCCTCATATCGAGGTTCAACCTGGTACAGCGCTTCGAGAATCTACTTCTCGCTCACTCCTTATAATCAGCGGTGCCTCGCAAAGATCTTGGAGTATGAAATCGTTCATGAGAGAGATCCGAACATGAAAAGGGAAGCGTTGAGAGTCCTTTCTGATTCTTGGAATTCCTGGCCAGAATGGTTCTGCGATTTACTCGTCGAGCTAGAAAAATCGGATCCGGATGGCCGGGTCAGAAACGCTGCGCGTACTTACCTGGGACGGTTAGACCCTGATTGTCGATGACATGCCATCGTAGTGTACCTCGGGAACACTCCCGAATGAACCAGCCATCTTCCCTTCAGTCGGGACTTCCGTAGTCCGACCCGACCCCGGACGGTCCGGTTGTATCACTGCCCAGCGCCGGCAGATTGTAGACACCCCCCGGTGAGGGGTATCCGGAGGGCTGAAGGAGCCAGGACGGCGGTCAGCCCGCAGGTTAAGCGAGCCGGTGACAGGACGTCACCGGCTCGCGGCCCCTCGGCGGGGGGTGTCTACAATCTGCCGGCGCGGCGTAATAGACAATCACGCGCGCCCGGTCTGTCGAGGCTAAGACCCCTGCAGCAACTCCACGGTAGCCTTGGGATTCAGCAGCAACAGCTCGTCCTGCCCCTCGATGGTGTCCGCCCCTCGCTTGATCAACTCGATCACCGCGGTAGGCGTCAACGACGGCTTCAGCGTGACCAGCTTGGCCGCCAGGTTCATGGCGTTGGGCGAGGCCATGGAGGTGCCGGACATCTTCATCCGCTCACCGCCGGGCACGTAACTGTCCACCTCGAAGCCGTTGGCGTAGACGATGACGTTCTTGCCCATGCTGGTGAACGAGGTGCGAGTACCGGCCTGGTCCACGGCGCCCACCACGAGCAGGTTGGGCAGCTCGTAGGACGACGGGATGGTCAGGTCGAACTCCACGTCGCTGTCGTCGTTGCCGGCGGCGGCCACGTAGAGGATGTCGGGGGTGCTGGCCATGGCGTCGTGCAGGCCGGTGGACAGGATGTCGAGGAATTTACGCGCCAGTTCGGCCCGCTCCTCGCCCGTCTCACCGACACCGTTGGCCTC
>JBDRBC010000463.1:0-2623 GCA_043823125.1 bacterium
GAAGCCGATCCAGAACAGGATGGCGAGGCCGATGCCGGCCCGGGCGGTCCCTTCCGATCGTGCCGCGTAGCAACGCTGGTAGAAGGCCGGCTCCACCAGGGTGGCCAGGGCGATGAAGTACCAGACCGCCACGGCCTGAAACCCGCGCCCGCCGTCCCAGACCAGGTGTCCCGCCGGCAGCGACTCACGGAGAAAGGTCCAGCCGCCGTACCGCGCCACACAGGTGGGCACGAGCACCAGAAAGGCCAGGAACATCAAAAAGAACTGCACGATGTCGGTGGCGACGACCGCTCGCAACCCGCCCCGAAAGACATACCCCACCGACAGGGCCGTGCCGAGCACCACGCCGATCCAGAGGGGCCAGCCGAAAACATACCGCACCAGAACGCCGAGCATGAGCACGTACGCCGCTGGCGCCGTCATCACGAACAGGACCGCCGCCCCCACCAGCGCCACGCCGCGACCGTACCGACGCTCCAGTTGATCCGGGACCGTGAGCACCTCGCTGCGGCGAGCCCGTCCGGCCAGGAACAGGGCGAAAGCCCCGGCGGCCAGGTAGTACGGCACCCCGAACACGAGCCAGTTACTCACGCCGTAAGACCAGGCATACTCGCCCACTCCGAGAATACCGCCGTACCAGGAGGTCACCAGGGTCGCCACAAACGCGGGCAGGGTCAACCGACGCCCCATGACGAGGTACTCGGAAACATCGCGGGTCGGCCGTCGGAACAGACGCAACACGGCGTAGAGAAGAAACAGGAGGTAAACCGCGATGAGCAGCATGGTCAGTCGGAGTCGGACAGCGAGGTCGAGTTCGCTCCCCGGTTCACCGCCACCAGCACGGAGCCGCTGGCCAGGCTGATGCTGAGCGGGGTCTCGATGACCCGGTTGGAGATGGTGGCCCGACCTCCGGGATGGATAGTGGCGTCTGTCAGCGGGAAGAGCGCGCCGGTCAAGGTGACTCCCGTGGCATCTCCCACCAGCGGTAGCAGGGAGAACCCGGTGCCCGGTGTCAGCTGCCAGCTCTCCGTCTTGCCGGCGGCCACCCGCACGATGTCCGGCTGGTATCCCACCAGACAGATCCGGAGCTGGTCCGCGTACCGGTGCAAAAGATGACAGTTGTACAGGGTGTGGTCCAGCCGCCAACCGGTGGCCCCGAGCATCACGGCTTCGGTGCAATCCTGCTCGATGACGTACAGGAGCGCTTTCTCGGAATCGGTGGTCTCCTGCTCGCGCACCAGCAGATAACGGGGACCGAATTTCCCGCTCAGGATCCGTCCCGTCAGGGAGTCGAAATCGCCGATGACCACATCGGGCACTCGCGGCAGGTCGTCGTACGGGTGGCCGGCGGCGTCGGTGCAGACGAACAGGTCGGCGCCGGCCAACCAGTAATCGAGCAACTCTGCGGGTGGTGGCGGGCCGTCACACAGGATCACGGCTCGCCGACCTTCCTTGGAGAAGATGGGGCAGAAATCACCACTCATGGACGAACTCGATGTGGACATGCGCCACCCGGCGTTCCAACTCCACGCGATCCGGTCTACTCGCTCAACTGGTCTTACGAATCCGTCAGGACCCGGCAGGATCGCTCACTAGAAATCGTAATGGACCCCGACCAGGTAGTTTCGCCCGGCGGCGGGGAGTTTTAAGTTCTCTGAGCCCCAAGTGTCGTAGTATCCGGTAGTTTCGTACTCCGCGTCCAGTACATTTCTCACCCGCAGGTCCAGCTTGGCGCCGGTCAGTTCGGGGAGCCCGGCGGCTACCAGATCGAGACCGATGGAGATGTCCACCAGACTGTACCCGTCGATGATGCGGTCCTCGTTCCCCGTGTTGTCCAGGTACTGCTGGCCCACGACCCGCCAGCGCAGCGAGCTATCCAGACTGCCCCAGTCAGCCCGCCAGTTCAGCGATCCCAGGTACCGCGGAAACAGGGCGATGGGATTGCCCGCGTAGTTGGACGACGTGCCGTCCCAGTCGTAGAAGATAAATTCCTCGAACTCGTCCCAGCTCCGGGAAAAAGTGGCGGCGAGGCGGTGAGCGGTGGCGGGCCGCGCCGTCAAGCCGAACTCCAGACCGCGGTGCAGGGTCTTGCCGGCGTTCCCCTTGATGCCGTACCCGTCGTCGTCCACGGTGCCGAAGGGAATGATCTCGTTCTCGAATTCCATCAGGTAGGCGTTGAGGGTGAAGGACACGGTTCCGGTTCGGTAGGCGGTCCCGAACTCGTAGTTGACGGCTCGTTCTTCCTCGACTATGGGATCGGACCACTGGAGGTAGTCCACGGTGACCCCGTCGGCCTGGTACACCGGTTCACTCTCGCGGAACAGCGGCGCCACCCCGAGGTCGTCCGCGCCTTGCCAGGTGTCGAAGAGATCGGCGTCGGACGGTTCGCGGTGGGCTACACCCACATGGCCGTACAGACCGAGCTTGCCGCCGGGCAGTTGCCAGAAGAGGCCGCCCTTGGGATTGAAAAAATCGTACGCCACCTGGTACGCGTGTCGATCCTGCCCGCGGAAGTTGCCCAGCTCCTCCTGTTGCATCTCGTAATCCCGGTGCTGGAACTGGAGGTCGGCCAGCACGGTCAGACCGTCAACGATCTCGTACTGCTCGTTGACGAAGACGGACC
>JBDRBC010000464.1:0-2171 GCA_043823125.1 bacterium
TTGGCCAAGCTGGACGCGTATAACTCCACCACCTATCCGGCCGTGAAGGGTGTCTCCAACGGGACGGGCGTGTACGGCCTCCACGAATCGACCTCCGGCACGTTGCCCGGCGTCTGGGGCGCCACCGAATCGGGCTCGACCAACGCCGTGGGTGTCCGGGGATACGTCAACAGCACCTCCCCCGGTGGTTACTCCACCGGCGTGCGCGGCCACAACAACGGCGTCGGCGGCATGGGCATCGGCGTCCATGGTTCCCAGGACGGCAGTGGCTGGGGCGTCTTCGGCACCACTCCCAGCGGACGCGGCGTCTACGGATACTCCACCGACGGCGACGGCATCTACGGATTCTCCAACACCGGCGCGGGGGTCTACGGCAGCTCCACCAGCGGCTATGCGGGCGTGTTCGACGGGACGGTCCGGGTCGACGTGCTCGAGATCACGGGAGCTGACGTGGCCGAGAAATTTCCGGTCAGCGAAGAGACAAAACCTGGGATGGTGGTCATGATCGACGCCGCAAACCCCGGTCAGCTCTGCGTGTCACGGGGCGCATACAACCGATGCGTGGCCGGTGTGGTGAGCGGAGCGGGAGACATCCCGGTCGGCACGATCCTGGGCAACCTGCCCGGCAGCGAGGACTCGCCCCCCATCGCCCTCAGCGGACGGGTCTGGGTGCATTGCCACGCTGCGGACACGGCGATCAAGCCCGGCGATCTGCTGACCACGTCGGATACGCCCGGCCACGCCATGGCGGCCACCGACTTCGCTCAAGCTCACGGCACGGTGATCGGCAAGGCGATGTCGACGCTGCCCCGCGGGGAAACCGGTCTGGTTCTGGTTCTCGTGAACCTCCAGTAGGAAGGAGACCCGGGATGGACAGCCGACGCGGCAATCGTCAGACACGGCCGGTACACTCGCCAGCAATGGTACCGGCGGGCAGATCAGCGAGAAAGAGGGGACCTGGAATGAGATTATTATTATTCACCTTGATAGGTCTCTGTGCGGGGGCGACCAGCAGCTGGGGAGCAACAATGTTACCCCCGGGAGGTACCGGGGTCACCAAAGAGGTCCAGGCAGCGCTCGAAAAGGTCTCGCCGGATCAGAAGTATGTTCAGATCGACGACATGCTCTTCCTGGTGGAAGAAATGGGGGAAAAAGGCTATGTCGGAGATCCCTGGCCCGGCGGGGTGGTTTATTACTGGTTCCACGCGAACGTCACCACGCTCAACCGGGATCGGTGGCGTGCGGCGGCGAACACCTGGGATCTGGCAGCCAGTCTCACCTTCATCGAATCGGACGAGGATGACAGTATTCTCATCCAGTCGGGGACTGCAAACAACTCGTCGGTTGGATACAACTCATCCGGCGGTCTCATGAACATCTTCAACTGGGATTCCCATTTCATCATTGTCCATGAAATCGGTCATGCACTCGGGTTTTGCCATGAACACAGCAGGAGCGACCGGGATTCGTTCGTGTCGATCAACTGGCCTTACGTACAACCCGATTTTGATCACAATTTCGATATCGAGGAGAGTTCAGCCAACCTGGGCCCCTACGATTTCGATTCAATCATGCATTACGATGCCTGCTCCTTTTCCACTGATTGTCCTGCGGGTGCAACCTGCGATTGCACGAACTTCACCATCATCTGTCTACCCGGCAATGAACAGTGGCAGGATCTGATGGGGCAGCGGGATCACCTGAGCCAGTGGGACCAGTGGGGAATGGCCGCGGTGTACGGCGCCTCCTGCAGTGGAGAGAATTTCGTCCGGACCGGAGCCGCCGCACCCTGGAGCGGAAGTCACTCGCATCCGTGGCCCTCGATCAGCGTTGCCCTGTCGTCGGTATGCCCCGGTGCGGTGCTTCTTCTCTTCCAGGGAACCTTTCCCGAGTCTCCACTGACGATCAATCAGGAGGTGAATCTGGTTTACCATGATGGATTGGTGGTCATCGAGTAGGACTGGTGCGGTTGAACGCCTGTGGCGGTATTCTACGGATCGGAGGTTGAAACACGGACCGTCCTGAATTCGCATCGAATCCGAGCGGCCGGGACCCGCTCAAGCTGCAGGCAGCTTGGCGCGGCTCCGGCCGCAACCGTGTCCCACCGGTCGAAACGGTCGTCCCACAGTGCTTCCAGAATCGATATCTGAACAGCTCTATTGCCAGACATC
>JBDRBC010000465.1:0-9455 GCA_043823125.1 bacterium
ATCCTGTGTGAGGAGCTGCGCCAGGAGGCCGTGCCGTTCGTGGTGGTGGAAGGCGATACGGCGGAGGGGGAGAACCTGCGGGAACAAGGCTACCTGGTGGTGGAGGGTGACGCCACCGAGGACGAGGTCCTCGACCAGGCCGGCTTGCAGCGGGCACGGGGGCTGGTGGCGGTTGTGAGTTCGGATGTGGACAACCTGTTCATCACGCTTTCCGCCCGGGAACGGACCCGGCAGACCAATCCGAAACTGTACATCCTCGCTCGCGCCTCCGATTCGCGAGCCACCACCAAGATCGAACGAGCCGGGGCGAACCGGGTCATTTCTCCTACCAGATCGGCGGCATGCGTATCGTCCAGGCGTTGCTGCGACCCACCGCCTACGACTTCGTGGAGGTGGTGACCCAGAGCAGCGGCCTCGATCTGATGATCGAGGAACTGCACGTGGGCGAGAAGTCGGCGCTGGTATCGCTGCCGTTGAAGGATTCGGGGATTCGGCAACGACACAACATGATCATCATCGGCGCCCGCAAGCTGTCGGGGGAGATGGTTTTTAATCCCGGTCCAGACCACTTGATCGAGTCCGGTGATGTACTCATCGTGCTCGGGGGCAAGGCGCAGGTGGTGGAACTGGGCCGGGAGCTGGCCTGAGGCTGGTTGGCTGGACCGTGCAATTTGTAGTAATATACTCCTCATTAGTTGAGTCGACTGTCTGCTGTCGTTCCCGTCAGGGCCGAGCGGCCGGCATTTTTTCGACAACCCGGAGAGTAGATCGATGCCAACCGAATCGAGTGGAACCCAGGGGGAACTGAAATCCGGCCCGGGGGGACGGATCTTTCCCAGCGTGCTGGATCTGGTGGGGCGGACGCCCATGGTGCGCTTGCCGCGCCTGAATGACAGTGCCGTCGAGATCTTCGCCAAGCTGGAGTTCTTCAATCCGATGTCCAGCGTCAAGGACCGGATCGGACTCGCCATGATCGAATCCGCCGAACGGTCCGGGGATCTGGCGCCGGGTGGCGAGATCATCGAGCCGACTTCCGGAAACACCGGTATCGGTCTGGCTTTCGTGGCCGCCGCCAAGGGCTACCGTCTGACCCTGACCATGCCGGACAGCATGTCCAAGGAGCGGCGGGCGATCTTGCGCGCCCTCGGCAGCGAGCTGGTGTTGACCCCGGCCGCCAACGGGATGGCCGGCGCCCTGGCTCGGGCCAGGGAGTTGGGTGCGGAACGGCCCGGCGCCTACCTGCCGGACCAGTTCTCCAATCCGGCCAATCCCGAGATCCACCGCCGGACCACGGCCGAGGAGATCTGGGCCGCCACCGAGGGTCGGGTGGATATCCTGGTGTGCGGCGTGGGAACCGGCGGCACTCTGACCGGGGTGGGTTCTGTGTTGAAGGAGCGGAATCCGGACTGTCGGGTGGTGGCGGTGGAGCCGGCCGACTCGCCGATTCTGTCCGGCGGCCAGCCCGGCCCCCACAAGATCCAGGGCATCGGCGCCGGATTCGTGCCGGCGAACCTCGATACCTCACTCATCGACGAGATCGTCCAGGTGACCAACGACGCGGCCATGGGGATGGCCCGCCGCGCCGCCCGGGAGGAAGGGCTCTTTGTCGGCATCTCCTCGGGAGCGGCGCTACATGCGGCTTTCGAACTGGTTCGGCGACCGGATCTGGCCGGCCAGCGCCTGGTGGTGATCCTGCCGAGTTGCGGGGAGCGGTACTTGACATCCGATCTGTATCGTCAGTACATGGATTGATCCGAATGGACATGGGCACTGCAGCCTCGAGCCGGCACTCAGGTCGACCGGCGTAACAGGAGTATCATGAACGAAAACAACCGGCCGGATCGTTTGCGACGCCTTGCCCGGGATGTGGTAGAGACCTACGAACGGATCGGTGGCATCAACCGCATCGGTGACAAGATGTTGCCGTCGCAGACATCCATCGTCGAGGTGCTCCAGCAGCTCCTGACCATCGTGTTTCCGGGCTATTACGGGAGCCGGGTGCCGGCCCGCGCCAATCTCGAGGTGCTGGTGGCGTCCCGGGTGGATACGCTGTTCCTGCAGCTCTCGGAGATCTTCAATCTGACCCTGCATTTCTGTCATCACGAGCCGTGTCAATGTTCCCGGCTCTGGACGCCCGAGGAGTCCGACCAGGGGCAGGCCGATTTCTCGCGCGTGTCCGAGATCATCGCCATGGATTTTCTGGAGCAGCTGCCGGCCATCCGTTCCCAGCTCAAGAAGGATGTCCAGGCGGCCTTCGAGGGCGACCCGGCCGCGGTGAGCCACGACGAGATCATCCTCTGCTATCCGGGGACCTTCGCCATCGCCGTGTACCGGCTGGCCAATCCGCTCTATCGGCTGGGAGTGCCGCTGGTGCCACGGATCATGACCGAATGGGCTCATCACCGCACTGGCGTCGATATCCATCCCGGCGCCGACATCGGCGACTACTTCTTCATCGACCACGGCACCGGGGTCGTCATCGGCGAAACCACCGAGATCGGCGAACGGGTCAAGCTGTATCAGGGGGTGACCCTCGGCGCGTTGAGTTTTCCCAAGAATCCGGACGGCAGCCTGGTCAAGGGCGGCAAGCGGCACCCGACCATCCGGGACCGGGTGACCATCTACGCCAACGCCACCATCCTCGGCGGCGACACGGTCATCGGCGAGGGCGCCGTCATCGGGGGTGGGAGCTGGGTGACCAAGTCCGTACCGGCGGGCGCCAAGGTGGCCACCCAGACCGCGACGTCGACCTAGTCCGATCTCGCTGATCCAGCCGACCATGCCGGCTTTTATTCCAGGGGATATCTGGTTATCATTACCGTGATTCGAATGATTTACCTGTCCGGGAAGCGAGGGGAAATGAAGGTCAGCTCCGGTCTGGAGGACCCCTGGAGACGTGTTGTCGGCGCCGTGCTCGTGCTGGCGGCCATGCTCGCGGCCGTACCGGTGACGGGCGGTGGCGACGTGCCGCGGGCGGCCAGACCTGAGCCGTGGGTCCATGCCGCCGAATACGAGCATCTCACTGCGGCCAGGTTCGCCAGCCCCAAGGACGGCGGTCACGGCGACGCCGCCTTCGGCAGTCAACTGTATGATGCGTTGCACTACGAACTGAAGCTGACCGTCGACCTGGACGACGAATACATCACCGGGTCCATGCGGTTGCTTTTTGCCAGCCTGGTATCGGGACTGGATGAGATCGTCCTGGATCTCACCGCGGATCTGCTGGTGGATTCCGTGCTGTATCACCAGCAACCACTGGTTTTCACTCAGCTGGACGATTCGTTGCTGATCGCCTTGCCGGCGCCGCTCGATTCGGCCAGTGTCGATTCGGTGCGGGTTTTCTACGGCGGACACCCATCGCCCGACGGCAACGACCGCGGGCTCACCTTCAAGACGCACCACTCCGAAACCCCCGAGCACAGCGGCCCCATCGCGGCCAGCCTGAGCCAGCCGGCCTACGCCAAGACCTGGTGGCCAACCAAGGATCGTCCCGGCGACAAGGCCCTGGCGACCGTCTTCCTCACCGTGCCCGAGGATTTGTGGGCGGTCTCCAACGGCGTGCTGATCCGCCAGGAAACGGCGTCGCCCGGCTGGACTACCTTCGTCTGGGACGAATCCCACCCCATAGCGACCTACCTCATCTCCGTGGCCATCAGCGACTACCTTTTTTACGAGAATCCCACCTGCTCCACGCCGGCCTCGGGGGTCATCCCGCTCCACAACTGGCTCTTCGCCGCCGACTACGACGATGCCGTGGACGATCTGGCGTCTCTCTGCGACATGATGGGGTTTCTGGAGAGCCGCTGCGGACCGTACCCGTTCGCCGATGAGAAATACGGTCACGCGGCGTTTCTCTGGCCCGGCGCCATGGAGCACCAGACGGTCACCAGTTTCGGCTCCGCATTCTTCTGGGGCAACGGCGCCTTCGAGTGGATCATTCTGCACGAGCTGGCGCACCAGTGGTTCGGCAACGCCATCGGACCAAGGGAGTGGGCCGATGTCTGGCTGAACGAGGGATTCGCCACCTACTGCGAGGCGCTCTGGATCGAAAACCGAGACGGATTCCCGGCCTATCTCGACAACATGGATAGTCGAGTCCACATCGAGGACTGGGACGGCCCCGTGTACGATCCTTTCCCGGTTTTTCCCGGTCGTATCATTTACGACAAGGGTGCCTGGATTCTCCACATGCTCCGTGGCCGGATGGGCGACGCCGTGTTCTTCGAATTCCTGGCCGACTACGCCAGTGGCGCCGAACGGCTCCACGGGACGGTATCCAACGCCGAGTTCGTCGCCCTGGCGGAACTCCACGCCCAGGCCGAACTAGACGCTTTCTTCGATCCTTGGCTCAACACGGAAGCCGTGCCGTTGCTGACCCTGGACAACGCCTTCCACGACGGGGCAGCCGGACACAACAGCCGGCTCACCCTGACCTTGCGCCAGAACCAGTCGACACTTTTCGACAACGTTTTTCCAGTACGGGTGGTCATGGGGCAACGGGACACCACCCTGACCATTTCCCTGAGCGAGCACTCGCTGGTGCAAAGTTTCGAGCTGCCGGCGGCGGTGACGGGAGTCGAGCTGGATCCGGAACACTGGGTGTTGTGGCGCTGGTCCCGCAACGCCAGCATCGGGACCGATCTCACTAGCGTCTTCCCCAACCCGGCGGCGGGGGAGCTGATCAACTTCACCTACCGGGTTCCGAAGTCGGGAGCCGCTACGGTCAAGATCTACGATATGCAGGGGCGGTTTCTCCGGTCACGTCGACTCGATCTGCCGGCGGCCGAGGGCCAGTACGAACTGTGGGATGGCCGGGATGGCAACGGGCAGCGGATGCCGTCCGGTGTCTACTGGGCGGTGCTGGAAACTGCCGACGGCGGCCGGAGCACCCGGAAGTTCACCCTGGTTCGCTAGTCCGGATCATCGACTCGCCGGCGGTCACTTCCAGTACTGCGAGATGAATTCATCCACCTCCGGGATGCCGCCCTGCAGCATGAGATACCCGTTGTGCGGCTCGCGGTCTGTGATCTCGCTCGCCACCGGTGTCAGCATGATCCGCTCCACTTCGGCCAGATCGTCGGTCTGTCCCAGCGCCCAGCCCAGCTTCATGTAAGCCACCTCGGGCAACATGTTGGCGGCTGGCACCACTCCGAGTTCCATGATCTCGCGACCGGTTTCGTACACGTACATCTGCACGAATCCCTGGAGCGTCTGCACGGTCATGTAGACGGCGACGCCGGCTTCGTTGGCGCGGCGCAAGCTCGGGTAGAGCGGTTTGTTGACGTGCCCCAGCCCGGTGCCGGCGATGACGATGCCGCGGTACCCGTTGTCCACAAGCGAATCGATGATGTCGGGTTTCATGGCGGGATAGTAGTAAACGATAGTGACCCGGTCGTCGAATGCCGTATTCAATATCACCTTGTTGTCGTCGCGGCGGCGCCGGTAGTCGTCCCGGAACGGCGAGACCCCGTCGCTGTCGATCTTGCCCAGTGGAATGTCACTCAAGGTGCGGAAGGTGGAGCGGTAGCTCGAGTGCATCTTGCGGACCCGGGTGCCGCGATGTAGCAGGCCGTACTGATCGCTGGTAGGGCCGAACATGCAGACCATGACCTCGGCGATGTCGCTGGTGGCCGCGGTGCGGGTGGCGTTGATCAGATTGATGGCGGCGTCGGAGGAGGGGCGGTCGCTGGAGCGTTGACTGCCCACCATGACGATGGGTACCGGCGGGTCCTGCAGCATGAAGGAGAGGATCGCCGCCGTGTGGTGCATGGTGTCGGTGCCGTGTCCGACCACGATGCCGGCGACTCCCTTCTCGATCTCCCGGGCGATGGCTTCGGCCGTGCCTTGCCACTGCTCGGGGCCCATGTTCTCGCTGAAAACCCCGTACAGCTTCTCGGTCTCGAGGT
Source organism: bacterium (assembly GCA_043823125.1). Taxonomy (GTDB): domain Bacteria; phylum Krumholzibacteriota; class Krumholzibacteriia; order LZORAL124-64-63; family LZORAL124-64-63; genus JBDRBC01. The sequence continues at coordinate 5,907 of JBDRBC010000465.1, forward strand.
TGCAGATGTCGGCCAGTTCGGGCACCGAGCCGTACAGCTCTCCCGGTGAGAAGGCGGGGATCACCGCGCCCGTGCGGTAGTCGAGTCGACTGGCGATGGTGCCGCCGGTGCCGAACAGCTTGACCCTCGGTTTGGCGGGATCGTGGGGAAACTCCTTCTCCGGGATCTGGTAGTGGGCTTCCCTGCGGCCGTGGCAGGTGATGCCCGAGACGACGGCATGGTGGATCCCGATGTTGTAGCCGGTGGCGAGTTTGAGCACCACATGCTCGGCATCGGCGGTCTCGCTGCGCGGCAAGATCAAACCGGAAAAGTCACCCCGTTCGGTGTGGATGGTCACCTGGCTCCAGACCGGCGCCTCGTTGTTTTCGAGCAGGACCAGGGTCGGCTCACGGTAGCCCTTGTACTCGTCATTCAATGCAGCGCCTCCTTGACCCAGCGTCTGACCTTCTGGCCGGCGATCCTGCCGCGCAGGGCTTGCATGACATGTCCCATGACGAAGATCTCCCGCAATTCGCCGTCCGGGGGTCCAGTTTCCGGGATGCCCTGGAGCAGATTCTCGAAGAGCTGACGACCTTCCGGTTCGTCCAGGGCGGCGATGGTGGTGCCGTCGCCGCTCCAGATCCCCTCCGGCACCAGTTCTCCCCGGAGCAGCCGAGCGATGACGTCTTCCCACCAGGCGCCCGCACTGTCCAGATCGGGTGGTCGCGGGCAGGTTCGGTCCAGCAGCAACGAGGCGAGACTGTTGGGGGTGAATTCACTCGCTGCCGCCAGTTGCGGCACGAGATGTCGGAACAGTTCGTCAGCCGGATGGCAGGCGAGACGGTTTGCCAGATCACCGCCCACGCCCAGCTCGCGAAGCTGTGCCTCCCGCTGCCACTGCGGTTCCGGCAGGTCGGCCTCGATCCGGTTCAACAGCTGTGGTTCCAGCTTGATGGGGGGCAGGTCGGTGTCGGGGTACATCCGGTCGGGACCGGGCAGGATACGTTCGAACCCGTTGGTGCCGTCCTGGAGCGCCTGCCTGGTTTCCGAAGGCACCCCTTCGGTGGCCTCACGGGCGCGGATGTGGATCTCGCGACACGCCGTCTCCACGTCGTGGGAACGGCCCCAGACCACCACGATCGGCACCGTGGGGGGTACGTTGCAGGCCCGGCTCACCTTGTCCCACTCGCCGCTGGACAGGGTGACCGCCTGATCGATGGAACAGGCCAGATTGGGCAGGTCGTCAATGCAGGCGATGACCCGGACCCGGTCGGCGAACTCTCGCAGGAAGGTCGTGTGGGGTTGGGTCGGTACCGACAGCAACCCCTCGAACCCGGGCAGCGGCACTGCGCTGACCACGGCGCCCTTGCTCACCGCCTTGGCGATGAATCGGCAGCGCGTACTGCGGACGATGCCGGTCACGTCGCTGAAACGATCCTGGATGGCGCCGGGATTCAGACCGCGGTTCCGTAGCAGGTCGCGGATGGCCAGCAGGCTGCGCTGGCGTAGCATTTCGTTGTGGATCAACCGCGGGATGGCGCGCAGGCTGGGCACGCCCTTGATCTCGATCCTGGTGCTGCCCTCGATGCTGACGTTCACATCCTGCCGGGCGGCGCCGCTGCCGGTACGGACCAATCCGGTAAGGCGCACCAGTCGGCGCAGGATCTGCCCCACGGCCGCCGCTTCCTCCGGGGTTTGCAGACTGCAATCGGTCACTGTCTCGATGAGCGGCATGCCGAGCCGATCGGTACGGTAGGTGCGCACATGCCCGCGATCGGAGACTTCGCGGCAGGAGTCCTCTTCGAGACCGAGTTGCTGGATACCGACCTGGCGTCCTCGAAACGGGATGACGCCGTCCACGCCGACGATGGTGGTGCGCTGGAAGCCGGTGGGGATGCTGCCGTCCAGGTACTGCTTCCGGGTGATGTGGATCTCGCCCACCATTTTGCAGCCCAGGAGCAGGGCGATGGCCACGGCTTTCTCGAGGGCTTCCTGGTTCAACTCGAACGGCGGCGCATCATCCATCTCGTAGGTGCAGACGGATCGGTTGTCGAGCTGGTAGATGATGTCCTTCTGCGTCTTGAATTCCATCAGGGCGGTGCCGTCGTACTCGCCCATCTCCGACAACGTGGGGCGCATGTGACGCAAGATCTCCGCATCGTGCGAGTTCCCGTACAGTCCCGCCGGACAGCGGCAGAACAGCTTGCGAGACGTCAGGAGTTGCTGGTGGATCTCCAGTCCGACCTTCAGCCCGAGTGCCTGATAGTCCTCGGCGCTGAAAGTTCCGTACTGGGGTAACGGTTCGTAGAGCGCTTGCACATCGGGATGGAAGGTACTGCTCATTGGTAAACCATTGGTTGAAGGATCCGGAGCAATCGGTTCGCCCGGCGGTTCACGGCACTCGTCGCCACAAGATACTTGCGGCCCAAAGTAAATGGGGTGTCGTCGGACCGTCCAGTACAAAGCAGGCTGGAGACGAGGTGAAAGTCATTTACCGGTCCCGTTGTCTTGAATCTAGAGTCTGAATTGTCTCGGTCTCGACCAGTTTGGTCGAGTATCGGCTGTTTTTCTGCTATTAGGGAAGGAAAATAGAGGGATTAGAAGTATAAATATAAAAATTTTGTTTCGATACGGTATTTACTCGGGCTTGGATATCTGATATTATCGTCGGTGAGGTGACACACAACCGGAAAGCATCATTTTTCTCGCTTACCCAGCTCGAATTCGTGATAGGGACGAGAATCTGATGGTTCCGTCTCAGGTATCTTCTGAGTTGTTCAGACAATTCACCCGCAACGTTGGGAGAAACCGATGAGGGTAATCCGCGCGCTGGCCATTCTCGCCCTGATCCTAGCCAGTGGAGTCAGCTTCGCCGCAACCGCCGGATTTGAACTGACGGACAAGCAATTGACCAAGGCTTCGGGCAGTCAGATCCTGACGGACGAAGTGGTCAATCTGGAAAAAGCCGAAGTGGATACACTGTATCTGCTCGGTGGCAGGGATCGGCTCGACGGCGATTTCCAGAATGATGAATACGAGGCTTTCCCTGATCCCGAGGGCTGGATCAGCGTGGATCTCACGCAACGGACCGATCAGATCTGGCATATCAGCAGCTTCAACGCGGAATTGCTCGACGTCGCCACGGTGCCCAACCGGGCCATGTGGTGTGGCGAGTTCTTCAATCCGTGTTTCAGCGAACCGGAGAATCCCGGCTACGGTAACAACTACAACGAACTGCTGGACTGGTTCGGCATCGTGCCCAACAACCTGGTGGCCACCAACGTCACCATCCAGGCCCGTCTCAACTTCGATCTCGAACCCGGCTACGATTACCTGTATCTCGAGGTGGAACGTTCCAGCGGGATGGATATCGTGCAGGACTATACGGGCAACAACAAGGTCGCCGACGATTTCGTGCCCGTGGATGTGAACGAAACGTTTCTGGTGGCGCCGGAGGACTACGTCGGCACCGGCCACAACCAGGTTCACCTCCGCTGGCATGTGGCATCGGACGGCCTCTGGTCCGATGCCGATTGCGATTTCCTGTCCAACGGCGCGGCCCAGGTCGAC
>JBDRBC010000466.1:0-4950 GCA_043823125.1 bacterium
CAGCGGCCGTCCCTTGACCTGGCGTTGCATGATGGGAAAACGATCCCGCACCGAGACCCAGTTAGCTACCTGTATCATCGTTCCTCCAGTTCCACCTCTATCCAGTGGTCGGCGCCGATGCGGGCGGGGAAGGTGGTCAACGGCGCCGAGGCGGGCAGACGCTCCACCCGGCCGTCGCGCACGTCGAAGCGGGCGCCGTGTCGGGGACACTCGATGACGGCGCCGTCGAGCGGGCCGTCATCCAGAGCGCCATCGTCATGCGTGCAGACGTTCTCCACCGCGAAAACCTCGTCTTCGCCCACCCGGCAGATCAGCAGCTCCTCGTCGGCCAGTTCGATGGCCAGGGTCGTGCCCAGGGCGATCTCGTCCAGCGGGCAGACCCGCTTCCACTGCTTCATGAAACACCTCGCAACCGGGCCAACCGCTCGTCCAGTAGCGTGTCCACGTCACCGCGCAGGTTGGCCGGGATGGAACGCAGGGCATCCTCGAGAAAGCCGCGCACCACCAGCCGCGACGCTTCGGCGGCGGGGAGGCCCCGGCTCTGCAGGTAGAAGAGATGCTCCGGATCCACCGGCGCAGCCGTGGCGCCGTGACTGCAGGAGACGTCCTCGTTGAGGATCTCCAGCTCGGGAATGATGTCGGCCCGGCAGCGCTCCGAGAGGAGCAAGTTGCGATTTTCCTGGTAGGCTTCACTGCCGGGCGCTTCGTTTTCGATACGGATCAGGCCAGTGTAGACCGAGCGGGCGCGGTCGGTCAGGGCGGCCTTGAAGGTCAGGTTCGACCAGGTATGGGGGGCCAGATGGCGGTGCTCGGTATGGAAGTCGAGGTGCTGGCGCCCCTCGGCCAGGGCGACGCCGGTCAGTTCGCTACGGGCGCCCGGCCCGGTGAGCACAGCGCCCACGTCGAGCTTGGCCACATCGCCGCCCAGGCAAACAACGCCGGCCTGGTATCGCGAGTCTCTGGACAGACGGGCGCGGACGGTGAGGTAACCGCGAACCTTCGGCTCCCAGCGCTGGAGCACCAGGTGGTTCAGCGAGGCGTTCTGTCCCACGATCAGCTCGGAGACGGCGATGACCTGCACGATGCCCCGGCCGCCGAGATGATCCTCCACCACGGCGCCACTGGCGCTGTCTTCCACCACCACCAATATACGTGGCAGGTTCACCGGCGCATCCGCCGGGATGACGAGGCGCAGGAAGGAGTCGGGGTCGAGATTTCGGGTGATCCGCACCACCACGCCGGCATTCCAGCTCGCGCCGTTGAGCGCCTCGAAGTAGCCGTGTGAAGCCGGGACCGCGTCGCCCAGGTAGTCCAGGTCGGTAGCGGCGGTACCGAGCGGGCCGATCACGATGCCCGACTCCACGGCCGGCTTGTTCGGGATGGGGGCGCATCCGGAGCGCAAAACGACCGCGGGTCCGTCCTTGGGGAGGATCACGGGATCCGGCTGGCGGTGCGGCTGCAAGACGGATTCCCGCGGTACGAAAAGCTCGGGATCGCTGTAGCGCCACAGATGGGTCACCCGGTCCGGCAGCTCGCGGCGCCGGAACGCATTCATGGCCTCGGTGCGGAAGCGTTCCGTGGCCGGCAACTCGCCGTGCAGCCGGGCGAGTTCGTGCACCAGATGGCGTCCTTGGACGGCGCCGCTGATGGTTTGCTCTATCTTCGGTTCAGCCAACGGATCCCTCCATCTCCATCTCGATGAGCCGGTTCAGCTCGACGGCGTATTCCATGGGCAGTTCCTTGACGAACGGTTCGATGAAGCCGTTGATGATCATGAGGCGCGCCTGATCGGGGTCGATCCCGCGGCTCTGCAGGTAGAAGAGCTGCTCGTCCGCGAGCTTGCTCACGCGCGCCTCGTGCTCCACGGTCACGTCGTTCGCGGCGATCTCCATGGTGGGAAAGGTGTCCGACCGTGCGTTCTCGCCGATGAGCAATGCATCGCACTCCACGCTGGTCTTGCAGCCGGTGACTCCCTTGTTCATCCTCACCAGTCCGCGGTACGAGGAGCGCCCCTCGCCCTTGCTGATGGACTTGGAGGTGATGCGGCTGGTGGTGTTGTGCGCGGCGTGGATCATCTTGGCCCCGGTGTCCTGGTGCTGGCCGTCACCAGCGAAGGCGATGGACAGGACCTCGCCATGAGCCCGTTCGCCCATGAGGTACACGCACGGGTACTTCATGGTCAACTTGGAGCCGAGGTTGCCGTCCACCCACTCGATGACCGAGTTCTCGTGGGCGTAGGCCCTTTTGGTCACCAGGTTGTAGACGTTGGTGGACCAGTTCTGGATGGTGGTGTAGCGGATGTGCGCGTCCGGCATGGCGATGAGTTCCACCACCGCCGAGTGCAAGGAGTCGCTGGAGTAGGTCGGCGCCGAGCAGCCCTCGATGTAGTGCACCGAGCTGCCCTTGTCGGCGATGATCAACGTCCGCTCGAACTGCCCCATGTTCTGGGCGTTGATGTGGAAGTATGCCTGGAGGGGGATCTCGACCTCCGTATCGGGGGGTACGTAGATAAAGGATCCCCCTGACCAGACAGCGCTGTTCAAGGCGGCGAACTTGTTGTCCGTCGGCGGGATGATGGTGCTGAAGTACTTGCGCACGATGTCGGCGTGGTCACGCAAGGCGCTGTCCATGTCGCAGAACAGGACGCCCTGCTCCGTGAGTCCCTTGTGCATGGAGTGGTAGACCACCTCGGACTCGTACTGCGCCGTGACGCCGGCCAGGTGCTTGCGTTCGGCCTCCGGAATACCGAGCCGATCGAAGGTCTTTTTGATCTTGTCCGGTACGTCGTCCCAGTCGGTGGCCTGCTCGCTCGGCTTGAGGTAGTAGTGGATGTTCTCGAAATCAATATCGTGCAGCAGCTTCTGGTTGCCCCACTTGGGCATCGGCTTGGCCCGGAAGATGTCCAGGGCCTCGTGGCGGAAACGGCGCATCCAGTCCGGCTCCTGCTTGTAGCGCGAGATCATCTCCACGACCTCGTGATTCAGGCCCTTGGGCGCCTTGAGCAGGTACTCCTCGGCGTCGTGAAAGCCGTACTTGCTCTCGTAGTCCTGGTTCAGGTTGGCGATGGTGTCGGATCGCATGAAACTTCTCCGTTCATTTCCTTGGTCTCAGGTCCCGTTTTTCAGGCCTGACTACTCGCCGCTGCCGCGACTTCGTTCTCGATCCAGTCATAGCCGCGTTCTTCCAGTTCGAGGGCCAGCTCCGGGCCGCCCGACCGCACGATGCGGCCGTCCATGAACACGTGCACCACGTCCGGGTGGACGTAGTCGAGGATGCGCTGGTAGTGGGTCACCAGCAGGATGGCGTTGTCCTGGTTCGCCGCCCGGTTGACGCCCTCGGAAACCACCTTCAAGGCGTCGATGTCCAGGCCGGAGTCGGTCTCGTCCAGCAGGGCGAAGTCCGGCTGCAACATCATCATCTGCAAGATCTCCAGCCGTTTCTTCTCGCCGCCGGAGAAGCCGTCGTTCAGGTAGCGGTCGGCGAAGTCCTCGTCGATGTCCAGCGACTCGAAGGCGGCGGTCAGCTCGCGGCGGAACTCGCGCACGGAGATCTCCTGGCCGCGCCGCGCCTTGAGCGCCGCCCGCAGAAACGTGGCCACCGAGACGCCGGGCACCGCCACCGGGTACTGGAAGCCGAGGAACATGCCGCGCCGGGCGCGCTCGTCGGGGGCGAGGTCGTCGATCCGCTGCCCGTTCAGCTCGATGGTTCCGGTCACCTCGTACGCCGGATGCCCCATGAGGGCGGCGGCGAGGGTCGACTTGCCCGAGCCGTTGGGCCCCATGATGGCGTGCTTCTGCCCGGCCTCGATCTGCAGATCGAGGCCCTTGACGATCTCCTTGCCTTCCACTCGCACGTGCAGGTCGTGGCAGCGCAGGAGGGGTTTACCGTTACCTCGTTTGCTCATCCTGTTCCCTCGATTTTGACGCCGGTGGGCGCGGTCTGCGGGAAATTCTCCGCCTCGACGGCCTCGGCTGTCGTCTCGTTGTGTGCCGCCTGTTCCGGCGGCCAGAGTTCATGAACGTGCTGGTCCACCCGGGTCTCCGCGTGGAGCAGATCTTCCAGGGACGTGTTCTCGAGCAGATGGGTGACCTGGATCTGCAGATGGCGCAGTACCGATCGCAGGCCGCAGTCGTCCACCCGGGGGCAGTTGTCCACTTTCTCGGGGGCGGTGACACACGGGTGTTCCGGCGCCGGTTCGCCACCGATGGCCCGCAGGATCGCGGCCACCGAGACTGTCGCCGGACCGCCGGCCAGGTTGTAGCCGCCGTGTCGTCCCCGCACGGCAGTCACCACCCCACCACGGCGCAGTTGCCCGAGCAGCTTGGCCACCATCGTTTCGGGCAGGGTCTCCTGGGCTGCCAGCTCGCTCAATGTCTGTTGACAGGCGGAATCCGCGAGGCGAAGACTGAGGCGAACGGCCTGTTCCTGGGTCTTGGTCATTTTCAGCATGGTGCTGGCTTCCGGTTCGGGTTTCCCGTTGGGCTCACCCACAGGGATATGAAAGTAGACCAGTTTTGTCAAGATTATAAACGGACTATTTTAGTTATAATTTATCTCTACTGATTCCAGTAGCTTAAGTTTGGGGCCCATCATGAATTCAGGCTCTGCCGACGGGGGGATCCCCCGTAGCGAGTTTCCCGCTGTTTTCGCCAGGGAATGCCGCGGCCATCCTCTCCTAATTGACCTCTGATAATGATTTTTTTTATCCATAGTGATATAATTGGTTCTCCATATGGCAATATGGGCATCTTGAGCATGGTAAAGGAAAGGGTAAACATGACTCACCGATACAGTCCGATAAGAATCTCGGCACTGCTGTTCCTCGCCTTCCTGCTACCCGCCAGTTGCTGGGCACAGTACTGCATCGACTACTCGAACTGCATGAGAGTGATCACCAGTACTGCGGTGCCAGGCACGTCACGCAACGTGGTCAAGCAAGGCGACCTTTTG
>JBDRBC010000467.1:0-3390 GCA_043823125.1 bacterium
CCCTCGAATGACGCCGGGGCGACGTCTCCGTCGCGTTGCCGCCCCCCCCCCCGGACCCGATCGCCGCAATTATGCGTTGCTGTGAACCGGATCGCGAAGCTGGTGCCGGACCAGTTCTCGTTGACGCCGGTCTCGGGCAGCGAGTGATAGATCACGCCGCCAGCCACCCCGATACCCCAGGCATCGCCGACCCACCACTCCTTGCCGAGGGTGACATCCAGCGCCAGACCACGGTCCCAGTTGTACTCGAGACCGGCCGCCTCCAGCGTGAGCCCGGCAGAGCCGATGGTCGTCGAGAGGTAGATGTTGGCCGGCATGAACCAGTAGGTCATCCCGATACCCACGGCCCCCATGGTCAGGTCGGAGTTGGTCGGGCCAGCTGCATTGAGTTCAGTCGTACGGATCTCGAGATCGGGATCGCTGACCACCCAGCCGTAGATCGTGCCGTGCAGCGCAAGGTTAGGGCTGACGATGCCACCGATGGCGAAGTTGACATCGCCGCAAGTGCCGGTGAACTCGACGAATTCACCACCGATCTCGAGTTTGGTTCCGGCCGAACCGCCGCCAGCGGACATCCGGAGAAAGAATCCCTCGTCGTGTGCATAGGGACCGGCCAGAGCCAGGGACGGCAGGAGCAGTCCCGTTGAAAACACCAGCACGGTTGTCCGCCAGATACGATATCGATTCATGGTGTCCCCCTCGATTACCGGCTCCGGTATCCCGGAACCACCCAGAAAAATGCACCCGGGACAGTGTACCCGGGTGCAGTCTCGATATCGAGCATAATTGTCGGACGCTTACACCTGTTTCCGCACCGTCAGGGCGATCTTGTACAGCACCGTCATCACCAGCAGTCCCATGGCCCAGATGGCCAGGGTGATGAGTATTTCCGGCACTGTCGGTGAGTACTGGACGACGCGGTGGAACACGTTCGGCACGAAGCCCCCCACCACCAGGCCCATCCCCTTGTCGATCCAGATGGAGGCGAAGACCAGGATGCAGGTGAACGGCAGGATGGACAGGTTGTTGCGCCACTTGGGCACGAACAGCAGCAGCAAAGACAGCGCCCCGAGGGACACCGACGTCCACATCCACGGCACGAGCTTGTTGGCGCCGTCGATACCGAAGAACAGGTAGTCGAAATGCACCGTGTGCTCGGCCATGCCACTGTAATACGCCGTGAAGATCTCCAGCACGAGGAAGAACAGGTTGGCCGCCATGGCGTAGGTGATGATCAGCGCCAGCTTGCGAATCGGTTCGGCGCCAGCGTCGAACTTGGTGGTCTTGCGCAGCAGGAAGCAGACCAGCAAGAGGAGCGCCGGGCCGGCCGCGAAGGCGGTGGCCAGGAAACGCGGCGTCATGATGGCGGTCAGCCAGAACGGGCGGGCGGCCAGACCGCTGTACAGGAACGCCGTCACGGTATGGATGCTTATGGCCCAGGGGATGGAGAGGATGATGAACGGCTTGAGCCACTTGGGTGGCGCGATGCCCTTGCGCTCCGCATCCAGGGTGAAGCGGCTGATGAGCACGTTCAGTAACAAATAGCCAAGACAGACGACCATGTCCCAGAACATCACCGAGCGGGGTGAGACGAACAGGATCATGTTCATCAACCTTTTCGGCTGCCCCATGTCGACGACGATGAACGCCATGCACATTATCACTGCCGCGATGGCCAGGAACTCGCCCAGGATGGTCATCTTCCCGAACAGCTTGTAATCGTGCAGGTAATACGGCAAGACGACCATGACCGCCGAGGCGGCCACGCCCACCAGGAAAGTGAACTGGGCGATGTAGAAACCCCAGGTCACGTCCCGGCTCATGCCGGTGACCGTCAGACCCTCGTTCAGCTGGCGCAGCAACATCAAGCCACCCACGCCGATGACACCGAGCAGGATCACGATCCAGGTCCAGTATCTGCGTCCTCCGCTTAACGCCTTCTCTAACATTGGCCGCTCCTTACACTATATAGTAGACCTCGGGCTGCGTTCCGAGCCCCGGTTTACGGCGAATGGTGAAGTTCTCGTGCAGAAGATGCCTCACCTCGGAGTGCGAATCCTCCAGGTCACCGAAGACCAGCGCCCCCGATGAGCGGGCTTCCACGCAGGCGGGTTGCTCTCCACGCGCCAGACGTTCCTCGCAGAAGGTGCACTTCTCGACCACACCTCGCTGGCGCGTCGGAAAGTCCGGATTCATCTCGCCCTCGATATGGGGTCGCGGATCGCGCCAGTTGAAGCTGCGGGATCCGTAAGGACAGGCCGCGATGCAGAACCGGCAACCGATGCAGCGGTGCCAGTCCATCATGACGATGCCGTCCTTGTCGCGCTTCCAGGTGGCCTGGGTGGGGCAGACCCGGGTGCACGGCGGATTGTCGCAGTGGTTGCAGAGCAGCGGCACCTCCAGATCGTGGAGCCGCTTGGCCAGGTGGAGGTTTTCCTGGGACGGGAAGGAGTGTTCGAACTCCTCCACCCAGAACCACTTGATCTCTTCCTCGGTATCGGGGATGTCCGGCACGTTGTGCTCGCGATGGCAGGCCGCCTTGCAGGTGTGGGCATCCTCGTCGGTCCACTTGCGCAGATCGATGACCATGGCCCAGCGCTTGCCGGTGAGCGGGTTGCGATACGGCGCCGCATCGGGCACATCGGCCAGCGCCTCGAACGACGCCTTGCCGGTGAAACCCAGCACCGTCGTGAGCCCGGCCAGCTTCAGGAATTTCCTTCTATCGACGCTCATTACAGGCTCTCCTCACGCTCGACGTGACACTCCCAGCAGAAGGGGCTCACCGCCAGGTGATCGTGGCAGCGTTTGCAGAACTTCTCGGCGGAGTGGCAGCCCAGACAGGTGTTGGACAGGCTCATGACGTACTCTTGCCCGTTTCCCGTCCGGTGCAGGCGTTCCTGACCGCGGACGACCTTGTCCCGCCATTCGTTGAGCAGATCCATGTGACTGGACCGCATGTATTCCTTGTCCGCCACGCACGCGGTGACGTCGGTGGGGTACTCCAGTTCCGGCATCTCGCCACGGTTCCCGGTAACTGCGCTGTACAGGAACGGAAGGCTGAACAGGACAAGGAAAATGATCAACCCGATGACAACCTTGCCACTAAACATCGTCCTCACCTCCCTCGGTGGATCCGGCCGCAGCGACGGCGGCGGCTTCGGCCTCCTTGGTCTTCTGGAGCGGCTCACCGCGCAGGTCGGTGTCGCGCTCGATCTCGCCCTTCATGACCAGGGCGTTGCCGACGAACTCATGGATGCCGGTGATCTCCACGCCGCCGACCCAGTATTCGGCCAGGGCTGGCAGCACCGCCTTGTCGATGGCGCAGATGCACGACATGACGTTGACGCCGTGTTTCTCCTTCACGTACTTCAAGGCGTTGCCCCGCGGCAT
>JBDRBC010000468.1:0-2455 GCA_043823125.1 bacterium
CTCATCGAGGGTTACCTGCAAACCGTGCTTGCGGTCACCGCCATCGATCAAATGGCTGCACGACTGGTTTCCACCAAGAAGCGTTTTCTGCACAAACGGTTTCGTTCTCTGAACCCCGATTCCGCCTTGCTCGAGGAGATCTGCTCACGATGAATCACATCCACGACTGCAAACCGCCGCTCCTGGTCGATGAGCTCGATATTGCCGGGTTGCCAGGCGGTCGCATCGGTCGACTCATGCTCAAACTGGTACATGACGATTTCGGCTGGCCTCTCCGTTTGCCGATCCTCGTGGCGCGTGGCGCACAGCCTGGCAAGACCTTGGGTCTGATCGCTGCCGTACATGGCAACGAGGTAAACGGTATTCCGGTAATCCACAAGCTGTTCGCCCAGCTCGATCCCCGCCGGCTTCGTGGTACCCTCATAGCAGTTGTCGTGATGAATGTACCGGGCTTTCATGTCCAACAGCGGGAGTTCAGTGATGGTGTCGATCTGAACGACATCATGCCAGGCAAATTGAATGGAAACGCCTCGGAAGTATATGTTCGCAATTTCGTCGATCAGGTAGTCAGGCATTGCGACTATTTGGTGGATCTGCACACGGCCAGCGTGGGGCGCCACAATTCCTTGTACCTCCGCGCCGATCTCCTCGATCCTGTCACGGCCCAGATGGCCTACTTCCTCCGGCCGCCTATCCTTCTCCATAATCCTCCTGCCGATGGCACCTTGCGGGGGACAGCGCAGGACATCGGTATCCCCGCGATCACCCTGGAGATTGGCAACCCGCAACGCTTCCAACCGCAATTCATTCGCCAGGCGCTGGCAGGATTGGGGGCGGTGCTCATTCACACAGGCTTGATGCCCGGACGTCCGGCGAAGGTGGGAGCGCCGCCCTTGATCTGCGAACGCTCCCACTGGATGTACACCGATTTCGGGGGGTTGCTGGAGGTTTACCCGGATGTCATGGAAACAGTCCGGGCGGGAGAGTTGATTGCCAGCCTTACGAACATACACGGGGATAAGCTCCGAGACTACAGGGCACCCGAAGACGCCGTGGTCATCGGCAAGAGCGTTAATCCTGTCAGTCCCACGGGTGCGCGTATCGCCCACCTGGGCATCGTCTCCCGGCCAGGCTCTCCCCTCCTGAAGGCCGCGACGCGCAGGGCGTCATGAGTCCAGAGACCTCGGTCTGTTACGTTTCGGGGGCTGTATGCTGATAGGGGGCTTGATCTGCCCGGCCAAGGCGCCGGACGTTCAGGAACCAGGGTGCAGCGTACGCATCCCGCATTGGCTGGCGACAGTCCGGGGTGCAAATGGTTTTTGGGGAATTCTGCACTCCTGTTCTATCTTTCAGCCGGGGATGCCTGGCCATGAAGCAAAACAAGCACACGCGAATCGACACGACGTTCAGGATCGGCCTGGCCGTTGTCGTGCTCATCTGCGCAGCCTTGGGGATTCTGGCGAGCCAGTGGCTCGCTCGGGAAGCGAGACAGTTCGTTACCCACGAATTCAACGAGGGACAGCTACTCATCGCCCGGAACGCCAGGGACCTGATCGAGCGCGAGTTCAATCTCCTCAAAAAGGAGATCATGCTCGTCGCTGGCGAGATTCCAAAGGAGGGCTTCGATCTTACTTCGCATGGCCCGCTATTGCAGAGAAGCCTCGCCCGAGTTCTGGAAAGCGGGGTCCACAGAATAGAGATTGTCGATCTCTTGGCCGGGACAACCATATCTTGTAAGCACCACACCGGCGATGTCACCCGGCAGCCCCTCGATGAGTCCCTCTACGATTACCTCGATCCCACGGCGCTGATCAGGGACACCGTCTGGGTGTCCCACCCGCGCCGTGAGAAGTCAACATTATCCTTGACCCTGGCCATGGCCCTGGATGGCGAATCGAGCCAGATCCTTCTGTATGAAGTCAACCTGCCCTGGCTGTTGACTCCCTTCTTGAAGAATGTCCGCTCCGGAGAGACCGGCTATGCCTGGATAATTGACGGCGCTGGCTACTTCCTCTACCATCCTGATCCTGCCTACATCGGCAAGGACGCTTTCCTGGTTCGTCAGGAGAAATACCCTGGAATAACCTACGAGCGTATCAACTCGATCCAGCGCGAGTGCATGCTCCGTGGCGAGGAAGGAATAGGCTCATATTATTCAAGCCGTCATCGTGGGCTCACCGGCAAGATTGAAAAACTGATAGCGTATACGCCCGTTTCGATCTCGGGGGATCCCGGAGCGGTCTGGTCTGTGGCAGTCGTGGCGCCGACGTACGAGCTTGCGGATGTCCTCAAAAGAAGCCAGCGCGCCCAGCTTCTTCTCTTGATCGTGGTCATCGTCCTGGTCACTTCAGCGGGAATGGTGATCATTCTCAGGGAGAGGCAATGGTCGCGGACGCTGGGGAAGCGAGTGAATGTCCAGACAGAGGAGTTGAGGCGGTCCGAGGAAAAGTACCGT
>JBDRBC010000469.1:0-11663 GCA_043823125.1 bacterium
GGCACCGCCGTACGGTACGGATTGAACAGCGGGTTCGGATCGAGACGGTAGCACAGCTCCGCGATGGCGGGCATCGTGGTGCCGGTACGGACCGCAACGATGTCGAAGCAGATGGAGTCACCGTAGTAGCAGTAGGTCTCCGCCTGCAGCGACACGTCCTGCGCCATGTCGAAGCGAACGTGCATGCTGGCGGGATCGCCACAGGTCAAGTCACCGTTCTCGGGGAACGCGTCCTGAGCGATGTCGATCTCACGTGTCGAGATGGCGGGACCGAAGAACGTGAACGCACAGAAGCGCGCGTCGTCGATGTATGGCGACGCGGAGGCATCGGTGCCTTCCCAACCCCAGGCCCAACCCAGCTCGTAAACACCGACTGCCATCTGGACGTAGGTACGGCCAGAGGGCAGCAGGTCGGAGACGACTTGACGGACCCGGATACAGTCCGGGCCACCGTAGTACACGAAGTTACGATCGGCCCAGGCTTCCAACCCGATGTCGGCAGGATCGACGCTGGTCGTGCCACGCACGTGCCAGACGTAGAACATGCCGGCCCAGACGGGACCGAGACCGAGGTGACGGTACACCGAGAACTCGATGAACGCGCCGTCGTAACCAGGCTGACCGCAGGCCCATTCGACGACCGGCGACCAGACCTCGTTCTGCATGTGGTAATCCGGGCCAGCCAGACCGCCCTCGGGGTTCACGATGAACCCGCCGGGGCCGTAGGTCCAGGTCTGTCCGTAGTAACCACCGGTGCCGGGAACAACCACGCCGTCGTCGATCATGGCGACCTGCGGGGTTTCGTTCCGGCAGCAGTCGTCGATCTCGTCCAGCAGCGGCCAGACGAAGCAGAAGGCACCGACACCCGGCGGGTATTCCACACGCCAGAGGTTGCTCGGGCCTTCGTTGTCTTCCATGACCGTCACGACACCGTTGGTACCGGAGACGCCGATCAGGTCGACCTGCGCCAGACCGATGGTCGGGTAGTCGCAGTCGGCATCCGACCAGGCGCCGTCCGAGGTGCCGAACCAGCGAAGGTGGCACGACGGATTGCCGGAGTCGGGATGCGGGACATAATCACCCGTGGCGAACGGGATCACCTGGTTGACAACCGTGCCGGTACCCTGGCCGTTGTACGTCGCCTGGGTCTGCATACCCGCGGCGTTCTCGTACTGCAGGTACAGGAAGTCGTAACCAGGCTCGTTGTCGTAGTTCAACACCGCAGTGATGGTGAGGGTCGTGGGCGCACCAGCGCTGGTGACCGTGGCCCAGTAGTCCAGGTACTCGGTGTAGGAGTTACCGTAACCACCGACAGGATCGCCGCCGCCGCAGGACGCGAAGTCCTCACCGCACCACCAGGCGTTGTTCGGCACGGTGAAAGGATCCAGGTTGGCGGCCTGGTAAGTGCTGACGTGCCAGATCGGAGTATCCTTCTGGGTGTAGTCGACACAGTACCAGCCGTCCATGTTGGGAAGACCGAAATCGTCCTGGAAATCACCGTGGTAGGTGTTGTTGACCTCGGGGCCGAAACACTGAAGCTCTTCAGTGTCGTCACCAAGCGGTGCCAGGATGTGACTGATCATGCAAATGGTGTCTGTTCCGGATTTGGCGAATCCGGTGTAGTCCTCGTTGGTGAGAACGCCCGAGTCACCCTTAGTCACATCGTAACCACGGAACGACCGGTTGGCCGGTGCACCCATGGCGACGGTGGCAAAGATGACCAAAATCAGACACGCGAACATCGTGAATCTCTTCATGCTTTATCCCCCCATCGTTGACTTTGTCAACATATGGTCAGGCGAGAAACTGACTCCGACCGACTCTCCGCGGAGAACCGCCGGAGCACTGACATGAACGTATGGCAAGCTATCCCAAGTCTTCACCAATCATATTGCCTCCAGCGCAGTGGAAGCCGGACCTCCTTCGGAGTACAACCAAAGATGACGAGCGAAAAGAATGTCAAGTGTGTCATTGAGACACCCTAGCGAGTGGAAACTAACGTCAAGCACTTTTGGGAAAGGGATGCTTTGCCCATGAGTCGCAAGATCAGAGTATAGAATTTCTCATTTGGAGTCAACAGTATTTTTAACATGAATTTCTCAGGAATCCCTCAGGATTTAGCGGAATCTCCTCTTTAGACTTCCCCTCGACTGCATTGGCTCCCGGTTCCCGGTCCACGAGTGACCACTTCCCCAACCGGAATGGGGCTGGTGACTCCCACGGGAGGGTGGAATCCAGCTCGGGATCGATATCGTGGACCAGGCTCTCTTCTCGCTGCTGTGATGTGCCACTGTTGATAACGATACGGAGATCGAGGCACCGGGACCAGCGGGAGCCGGCGCCAAGATCCATACGGAATTCTGTGAGGATGGTTCAGTGATACCTGACCGCGTGGGCACAAGCGAACTGCACGATCATTCGGCGGGGGCCACCTCGGAAAAATCCGCGTAACGTGCGAACAAGCCGTGGACTTCCCGCAGATAATCGTGCCGGGACTGTCGTAGATCGGCGTCGTCAACATTCACCCGCACGGTATCGAAGAATGTGTCGATGGCGGGGCCGAGCCGCGACAAGGTCTCGAAGATCCCGACATAGTCACCGCAGGCTTCCATCGCGACGAGTTTGGCGGCAGCGGTTTCAATCAGTTGTCGCAGATCCACCTCGGCCGGTTCCTTCAGCGCACGGAACGTGTCGCCGTTGACGGCCTGTCCTCCTTGTTCCCACCGTTCCAGCACCGAGATCAGCGCCTCCCCGGACAAGGTCTCCCCTTCCAGGATGTTCTTGCAGCGCTTGAATCCCGTGGCGAGCAGCAGGAAGTCCTCGCGATTCCGGAAGCCGGTCAAGGCCCGCACCCAGGCCAGGGCGTCGGTGGGATCGTTGCCGTGAACGGGAAGTATCGCCCGGACGATTTCCGGGACACAGTCCAGATTATCCACGAGGTAGCCGGTGAATCGGGTCAGGATGAAGGCTTTCAATTCGCACAATGCCTTTTCGGTGGCGTCGGCGGTGAGCGGGGTGTCCCCCGTATCGCTGAACTGGCTCACGGCCAGGCTCAGCCAGTGATCCAGAGCGATACGCGCTTCTCTATCGAGGACGATACGCAACAGGGCGAGGGCGTGGCGTCGCAGGGCGTAGGGATCCTTGGCGCCGGTGGGGACGAATCCAGCCAGCCAGCAACCGGCCAGCGTATCGAGTCGATCGGCGGCCGCCAGCACGGAACTGATGGCGTCGCCGGGCAGTTCGCCGCCAGCAGCCCTTGGGAGATAATGACGCTCGATGGCCCGACAGACAGCTTCCGACTCCCCGGACTGCCGGGCGTAGTGGGCGCCGATGATGCCTTCCAGCCGGGTGAACTCCTTGCCGTCCTTGATCATCTCGCTGACCTGATCGCTCTTGCAGATGGTGGCAGCGCGGGCGGCGTCCGGCGGTAAAGCCGTTCCGCCACCGAGACCGTGCCGCCACAGCTGGTCCACCAGCTGCCGTAACCGCTGGGTTTTATCGAGCAGACTGCCATACCCCTCCAGCCAGGTGACCGAGCCGAGCTGGGCCGTGTGTTCATCCGGATTCCGCTGCTGATCGAATTTCCAGTAGAACAGTGCATCGGCCAGTCGCGCCCGGAGCACCCGTTCATTACCGCGACGGACACTGTCCAACGCCTGCTCCCCACCATCACGAACAGCCAGGAAGTAGGGCAACAGACCGGAGCCATCCGGGCGAGCCACGGCAAAATAGCGTTGATGCGCTTTCAGGGCGGTCACGATGACCTCGGCCGGGACCTCGAAGAACGATTCTTCATAACCACCGGTAAACGGGGTAGGAAACTCGCATAGGAAAACCACCTCGGTGAGTAGCTCCTCATCCTCGACCCAGGTTGCGTTAGTGGGCAAGTCGGCCAGATTGGCAGCGATCCCCGCCTTGATCCGTTCCCGTCTCTCCTCCGGATCCACCATCACGCCAAGGTCCCGCAACAGATCGATATAGGCGGTGGGCGCCGATACTGCCGCCGAGCGATTCTCGGCCAGGGTGCGATGGCCGCGGGTTTCACGGCCCGAGTGCAGATCGCCGACCTGGACGGGCACCAGTTCGTCGCCCAGCAGGACCACCAGCCATTGCAACGGTCGCGCGTATTCCAGATCGCTTTCACCCCAGCGCATGACCTTGGGGAACGACAGCCCCAGCACCACCCCGGGCAGCTTGGCGGCAAGGATGTCGGTGGTGGGTTGCCCGGCGATGTGCTTGCGAACTGCCAGGTATTCTCCCCGCGGTTCGGTGACGGTGAAACAGTCGGCCAGGTCAACCCCGTTCTTGCGCGCGAAACCGAACCCAGCCGGTGTCGGTCGCCCCTGCTCGTCGTACGCTACCTTGAGTGGTGGCCCCGTGACCTCCGTGATCCGATCTGGTTGCTGGCAGGCCAGTTCGTCACATAGAATGGCAAGGCGGCGGGGTGTGGCGAGCAGCCGCAGACCGCTCCAGGTCAACCCCTCGGTCGTGAACAGCTCCTCGCAACGACGCTGGAGCTGCATCATGGCCGACGGAATGAAACGCGCCGGAATCTCCTCGCTCCCGATTTCCAGCAGGAACGGTGCGGATGCCGAGATGGCGTCGGTGGCCCGAGACGATTCGTTCTCGGGGGTTGTAGAGATTTCATTCGGCCGGGTCATGCCCATTTCCTTTCCCTGACGAGGCTTCGTGGGCCGCGAGTAGCGGGAAGCCCATTTCCTCACGTTTGGTCACGTAGGCCTGGGCGGCGAGTCGCGCCAGATTGCGGACCCGGGTGATGTAGCCGGTCCGTTCGGTCACCGAGATGGCGCCCCGCGCCTCCAGGACGTTGAACAGGTGGCTGCACTTGACGACAGCATCGTAACCGGGAAACACGAGCTGGGCTTCGAGCAAGGTCCTGGCCTCGCGCTCCTTGTCCTCGAAATGCCGGCGATAAATCTCCACGTCGGCCTGCTCGAAATTGAAGACGGAATACTCGTGCTCGAACTGTCCCTGGATTTCCCCCCAGGTCAAACCGCCACCCCAACGCAGATCCTTCACGTGATCGACTCCCTGCAGGAACATGCAGAGCCGCAACAACCCGTACGTCAATTCCACAGAGACCGGCGACAACCGGATACCCCCGACCTGCTGGAAATAGGTGAACTGCGAGACCTCCATCCCATCCACCCATACTTCCCAGCCGAGACCGGACGCCCCCAGGGTCGGTGATTCCCAGTCATCCTCCACGAAACGGATGTCGTGGTCCGCCGGTTCGACACCGATGGCGCGCAACGATTCGAGGTACAGCTCCTGCGAATCGGGAGGATTGGGTTTGAGGATGACCTGGTATTGCAAGAACTGGTGTACCCGGTTGGGATTCTCGCCGTACCGACCGTCCTTGGGCCGTTTGCTCGGCTCGACATACGCTACTCGCCACGGTTCCGGTCCCAGGACACGCAAGAAGGTGGCCGGATTGAAGGTGCCGGCCCCCACTTCCGAATTGTACGGCTGGACGATCACACATCCCCGCTCGCTCCAGAATTGCTGCAGCCTTGCGATCATATCCTGATAATCAATCATCTCCACCGCTCCTGCTCTCGGGATCGGCACCTGGCCTTTCCCGTGTTGTTTCCGGCAGTGGCCGCAACAGCTCCAGTGACGCCGGCAAGCGGTAACCCGGCAAGTGATAGCCGAGGAAATGGTGCAAGAGGATTCCCAGCTCCCGCGTAACCCAACGTGGCCGTTCGTCACCAGACGTCGCGGCCCCTCGCGACAGGTCCCGCATGGCCTGCCACACAGTCGCGTCGAGCATTCGACCTGTGTTGGCGGCGCCGTTGCCGGCACACGGGCCGCATACGACACCCCCGCTGGCGGGACTGAACCAGAGTCCAGTCTCCGCCCCCGGGAAGAGTTGCTTGCCACAATTCGAACAGTCGTTCAGAACCGGCGCGACCCCTTGCAGATCCAGCAAGGCGGACTCGAAAGCATAAAATTGGTACGCCTCGTTCCCGGAGGGGGAGGAAGATAGCATCCGTACATAGCGGTGGCAAAGCGCAAAGAGATCGCCTTCGCGCGCGCCGGAAGGGCGACACCGATCCACCAGCTCCACCACCGCCAGCAGGAAGACGCTCGTCTCCAGACATGCAGTCCGGGCCAGGGAGTCCAGGACAACGGAACCGCCGCGTAGATACTGGAGCTCGCGATCGGGAATCAAGCTGATCTCCACCCTGGTCAACCGTCCGGGCTGCACCAGGGGACGAAGCACAGACGCGGGACGCCGCGCCGCCTTGGCGATGGCCCGTTGATAGCCGTGTTCGGCGGTGAGCAGGGAGACAACGACACTGGTCTCTCCGGTTGACCAGGTCCGCAGGACAAAGGCGTCGGTAAAAACCACGGGTTGTGGCAGCAGGCTCATGACGATCCGGGCAGCCCCTGCAGGCTGAGCAGGGTGGAGGCGAGACCGAGGTAGATCAGCAAGCCGAAGATATCGTTGACCGTGGTGATGAAGGGGCCGGTGGCCACGGCGGGATCGACGCCTATTCGGTGTAGCATCAGTGGAATCCCGGTGCCCACCAGGGCGGCGAACAGGATGATCAGGAACATGGCCAGGGCGAGCACGATGGCGAGCTGCAGGTCACCGATGACCACGCCAGCGATGAAAAAGAGACAGGCTGCCACGACGGTGCCGGTCATCAGGGCTGTGACGACTTCACGCAGAATGTGCCGGCCGGTACGATAGATGTCCATCTCGCCGGTGGCGAGCCCGCGCACCACCACCGAGGAGGTCTGGATCCCGATGTTGCCGGCCATGGCCATGATCAACGGCACAAAAAACGCCAGCGCCACCATGCTTTCGATACCGCGCTCGAAATGGCGCAGCACGAGTACCGATCCGAGCTGTCCCAGCAGTCCCCCCAGCAACCACGGAAGCCGCGACCGCGCCACGCGGACCGGCGAGTGCTCCCCGAACTCGTCCATACTCAGACCGGCCATGTGGGAGATGTCCTCGCTGGCTTCGTCCTCCAGCACATCGAGGACGTCATCGGCCGTGATCCGTCCCACCAGTCGACTCTGCTCGTCCACCACCGGGAGACTGATCAGATCGTGGGTCATGAAGAACAGGGCCACGGCCTCCTGGTCCAGGTTCACGGCCACATTGGGCGGATCCGCCTCCATGATGTCCCGGATCGCCGTCTGGCCGGTGGCCAGCAACAGCTTGACCAACGGCACCCTGCCGACCAGGCGCTGCGCCTCGTCCACGACGAAAACGAAGTGCATCTCCTCGAGGTCGTCCTCCTCGAAACCACGTACCGTGGCGATGGCGTCCTGACACAGGGCGGTCAACGTGACCGCCGCGTACTCCTTGCCCATCAACCCACCAGCGGTTTCGGGCGGATACTGGAGTAGCTCGGTGACCTCGCCGCGCTCCTCTTCCTCCATGGCGGCCAGGATCGCCTGGGCGCGATCATCCTCCAGTTCACCGATGAGATCGGTGGCCTCGTCTGACGGCATCTCCTCGATGAGGTCGGCGATGGCGTCGTTATCGAGCAGGGCGAACAGGGCGCCGAGACTGCGGTTATCGATTTCGGCCAGCACGTCGCCGACCAGCGCCGGGCCCAGTAAACGGAGCACCCCGGTCGTGTCCTCGACGCTGAGGGGTCGCAGGACCTCGGAGAGATCGCCGGGCGACAGCTCCGCGGCGACGCGGGACAGCTCAGCCGTATCGCCCGCCGCCAGCAATCGTTCGAAGAGCCGGGAATACTCGTGGCGCGCCGCATCCAGATTGGCTGGATCGAGGAATCGTTCCTCGGCACCGACATTGAGAGGATTGTCCTGTGACCGCTCTTCCACTGTCACTCCCCGTGCTCGTCAGGATCGTCACTGGCGGCGGGTTCAAGAACCGGCCCCACCGGGTCCGGGCCCGGATCGGCGTCACTCGGTTGCGGCAAATTGTGGGCTGGAATCAAGGCCTGGATCGCCCGCCCCTGAGACCCGTCCAGCACGGATCCGCCGGAGATGATGAGCTTGATGCCTTCCTCGATGGTCAGCGGCAACACCCGGGCTTCGTCCCTCGGTACCATTAGCAGAAAGCCCGAAGTTGGATTGGGTGTCGTTGGCAGGAAGATGTTGACCAGGGCGAGTTTCGGATCGTCGTTGGTCACGAAGCCGAGGGAATAGATGCCGCGGCGCGGATATTCGAACATGACCACCTTTTTGAAGGCTGTACGCTTGTCCTGCAGGAACACCTCGCTGATCTGCTTGATGGCGGCGAAGATGCCCTTGATGATGGGGATCCGATTCAAACCCCGCTCCACCAGCCCGAATAACGCCATGCCGATGAGATTACGGGTGAAGATCCCCACCAGGGTGATCAGGAGCAGGAAGGCGGCAAGGCCGATCAAGGTCAGGAAGAAGTCGGGATAGGTGTCGCTCAGGGCAGGTATCTTTTCCAGCCACGGGCGGACGGTATGATCCACCAGGAGATAGAATCGCCACAGAATCCACAAGGTCACCGCCAGCGGGGTCACAGCCAGCAAACCGGTCAAGAAATGTCTGCGCATGTCGGTCATCATGGTGTTTCCTGCTTCTGGCCCCAACTGCCGCTGGTGGCGATGAAGCATCGCTCCTTAGTGGGACATTATGTCTTCGTGAATCCCGGTAGCGGTTCCGGCGCGGTGATTTTCACCAGCACGATTCGCTGGGCCTCGACCTCTTCCACCATCACCACGAAATCGGCGACTTCGATCTTGTCCCCAGGCTCCGGCACCTTGCCGGCGGCTTCGTAGATCAGACCACCCAGAGTCTCACTTCCCTCGTCTGGCAAGGCGACTCCGAGCAGTTCCTGGAGATCTTCGAGATCGATCTTGGGGTCGACCCGGCACGAGGTAGCGTCCACCCAGCTGAACAGCTTCTCTTCTTCGTCGAACTCGTCCTCGATCTCGCCGACTATCTCCTCGAGCACATCCTCCAGGGTGACCAGACCGGCGGTTCCTCCGTACTCATCGATCACGATGGCCATATGGATTTTTTTCACCCGAAATTCAGTGAGCACCTCGTCGATCTTTTTACTCTCGGGAATGAAATACGCGGGTCGGGCCAGATCCGAGACCACCTTGCCGACGGTGACCAGCTCACCCCCGGTCACCAGGTCGAGTAGATCCTTGGCGTACAGCAACCCCGTGACATTGTCCACACTTCCCTCGTACACGGGAATCCGGGAGTGATGCGCTTCGTAGACGACGGGAATCACCGTCTCGATTGCCGCCGTCCCATCCAGGGACACCATGTCGATTCTCGGCACCATGATCTCGCGCACCGCCGTGTCGCCGAAGCTGAAGATGCTCTGGATCATCTCCCGCTCCTCGTCTTCTAAGGTAACGTTTTCAGCGTCTTCGTTGAGCAGACTCCTGATCTCTCCCGCGGACAGGTGCGGCACCGCCTCACCGGTCCAGATCGTATCGTCCATCCGCTCCATGGCCCACTGGAGAATGGCGGTCCACGGCCGCAGCAACCAGTAGATCGGCAGCAGGAGCGTGCCCAGGGTTCGGGTGTAACCGAGGGCGGTTTCCACCGCGACCCGCTTGAAGCAGAGTCCACCCAGGGTCCAGACGAGGACCGATGACACGATC
The DNA here is from genome assembly GCA_043823125.1 of bacterium. Lineage (GTDB taxonomy): Bacteria > Krumholzibacteriota > Krumholzibacteriia > LZORAL124-64-63 > LZORAL124-64-63 > JBDRBC01. The sequence continues at coordinate 9,612 of JBDRBC010000469.1, forward strand.
AGCACCAGCAGCAAACGCCAGGCGGAACTGTCACCTCCCCAGCGGATGAGCAGCAGTCCCCAGAGGAAACAGCCCAGAACGGTCACGGCCAGATAAAGCGTGCTCACCGTGAGCAGCAGACGCCGCGAGGACTGCAGGTACAAGTTCAGGATGCGACCGACCGACTCCGCCTCCAGCAAGCCGTTCCGGTACAACCCGTTGACTCGCAAGAACGCCGTCATCAGCCCCGCCAACAGCATGGCGCAGAAAAATGACACCCCAGCCAGAATCGCCAGACTCACCGCCGGTAAGTCGCCTATTCCGTCTTCCATCGGTGTCTCACTCTCCTTCCGTGAGAGGGTGGGTTCGACCCACGTGCGCGAGCAACTCCGACTCCGCCGTGCGCATGGCGTCCGTGGTTTCCGGATCGTCGTGTTCCCAGCCCAGAATATGCAAGATCCCGTGTATCGTCAGCATCGCAATTTCCGTCTCGTCATCCCAACCCGAGGTCCGACAACGCTCTCTCACGAACGTGGTGGCGAGGGCGATCTCCCCCACTACGGCGCTGGATTCCTCCGTCACGGGATTCCACCAGAGATCCGTGGCCGCAAAGGCGTCACCGCCGCTCAAGCGGGGTGGACCTGCTCCCGCGCTCTCCAGATAACTGAACGACAGAACGTCGGTGACTGTGGGCTGGTTGCGGTAGTGCTGGTTCAGCGTCGTCATGCGATCGTCGTCCACCAGCACCAGATCCACAAGCCAATCTGGCCGCCCGGTCCGGGCGCACAGTCGCTCCAGCTCCTGCTGGAGTTGATCCGGGAGACTCCAGGAACGATTTGACCTGCGGTCGATCAGCCGCAGCTTCATTTCGGGTCGCCCCTCTCCGCCACTGGATCTGGTGCGGGCGAGCCGGTCTTGTCGCGTCCGCTTGCGCGTCCACGGTCCATCTCGGTAGGAACTGTACTGTTGGCCTTCTCCCGTACGCGATCCCGGACACGTGTCCGGTCGCGATCCTTGTCCTTACCTTCCGGGTAGGCGATCCGGGCGTGGTGGATTCCGGAGAGCAACGAGAGAAACGCCTCCCTGATCCTGGCCAGATCTCGTAGCGTCAGACCACACTCGTCCAGTTCCCCGCTGAGCAGCCGTTGATCCATGACCTGCTTGGTCTTCTCCTTGATCCGGGCCGGTGTCGGTTTGGGCAGGGCACGGGTAGAGGCTTCCACGGCGTCGGCCAACATGAGGATGGCGGTCTCACGACGGTGCGGTTTGGGTCCGGGATAGCGAAAAGCGTCCACCTTGACGGTCTCGTTGGCTTCGTTCTCCAGCGCCTTGTGATAGAAGAATTCCATGACGGTGGTGCCGTGGTGCTCGGGGATGAAATCGATGACCGCCTGCGGCAGACGCCACTTGCGAGCCAGGTCGATGCCGTCCTTGACGTGAGCTGCCACCACGAGAGCACTCATGCTCGGCGTCAACTCGTCGTGCTTGTTGATCCCCGCGCGTTGATTCTCGACGAAATACTCCTGCTTCTGCATCTTGCCGATGTCGTGAAAAAGCGAACCGACCCGGGTCAAGAGGGCGTTGGCCCCGATGGCTCGCGCCGCTTGCTCCGCGAGCTGGCTGACCACCTGACTGTGGTGATAGGTGCCCTGGGCCTCCAGCGCCATCCGCATGAGAAGTGGATGGTTCAAATCCGAAAGTTCCAGCAAGGTCAGATCGCTCGACACGCCCACCACCGGTTCCACCACCGGCAACAGGAAGAGCGCCAATGCCACCGAGAGGATCGGCGTGAAAATCCCGATGAGATACTCGTGTCGGAGGTCGGCGAAGCCCGCGCCATTGGCGATCCCGATCAAGGTTATCAGACAGACCGACAACACGGTGAGTAACGCGATGGTCTGGTAGAACTGGCTGCGTTTCTGGATCCGCCGTACCGAGACCACCGTGACTCCACCGAGAATCAACCAGGTGAAGAGCGAGGCTGTCTGGATCTCCGGCAGAAGTCCCAGCAACAGCACCGCCAACAACGAGGTCGCGTAGCCGACGCGATCCTTGAACAGCACGGTCGCCAGC
>JBDRBC010000470.1:0-4704 GCA_043823125.1 bacterium
TCCCCGAGGCCCAGGGCAGTCCGACCATCTTCGCCCTGCACGCGGACCCCGATGGCACCGTCTGGGTCGGCACGCGGGAGGCGGTCATGTCCCTGCGGAACGGCGCCATAGAGTTGCACAGCCCGCCGGATGGACTCGAGTGGGATTACGTGCACGAGATCATGCGGGACAGCGCCGGAACCATGTGGGTCGGTGCCTACGGCGCCGGGCTTTTCCGGATGCAGGACGGCGAGCTGGAAACGGTGGACAGTCAACGCCTGCGAGAGGTCACTTCCGTCCACACCATGCACGAGGACCGGGACGGCGCCCTGTGGGTCGGTTCGTTCCTGTCCGGTGCGCTCCGCCTGCGCGATACGCCCTTCTCGGCCCTCGACGAGACGAACCTCCTGGACGGCAACCATGTGCGGGTGGTGTACAAGACCCGTGACGGCACGCTCTGGATCGGTTTGCACACCCACGGGTTGACCCACATCATGGGTGACTCGGTGGTGAGCTATAACGCCGATGACGGACTGCCCACCAATACGGTGCACGCCGTGTGCGAGACCGCCACCGGGGACCTCTGGCTCGGCACGGAAAAGGGTGTCAGTCGCTTCTCCAACGGGACCTTCACGAACTTCGACACGTCCGACGGCCTGGCCCACAACAGCATCCGGGTGATCCTCGAGGACCGTCGCCAGCGCCTCTGGATCGGGACCAAGGGCGGTGGCGTGAGCTGCTACCAGAACGGGATATTCACCAATTACAGCCTCGAGCACGGCTTGCCGTCCACCATCATCCGCTGGATCCACGAGGACCGCTCCGGTCAGCTCTGGTTCGCCACGGAAAATGGTGTCGCCCTGTGGAAAAAAGGCCGGTTCCAGCTGCTGGAAACCAACCTCGACCTGTCGGACAAGTACTGCATCAACATCTACGAAGATCACGACGGCGTGATCTGGATCAGCACCTACGGCAACGGGATCATTCGTTACGATGGACAGCAAGCGGTGAATCTCACCACCGCGGACGGTCTCTGGGAGAACGTGGCCTATTCGGTGACCGAGGATCAGTTCGGCCGGATCTGGTTGCCGAGTAACGGCGGCATCTCCGGCATCGAGAAGGCGGACATCGACGCTTACCTGGCGGACGAGATTCCCCAGATCCCCACCATCACCTTCGGGCCGGAGAACGGTTTCCCGGGGACCGAGTGTAACGGCGGTTCCCAGCCTTCGGTCTGGCCCGGTGGGGACGGCAGGATCTGGATCGCCTCCAACGGCGGCGCCATTCTGTTCCACCCCGACGCCGTCCAGCCCGACCCGGTGGCGCCCTCCCTGGTCATCGAGGGTCTGCGGGTCGACCGGGCGGACTATTCCGTGGCCTCGACACCGCCCATTCCGGCCGGTCGCCGGGATCTCGAGATCCGTTACACCGGACTGAGCTTCCGCAATCCACAGGCGGTGCGCTTCAAGTACAAGCTGGAGGGATTCGACGACGACTGGATCGATGCCGACCTGCGCCGGACGGCCTACTACACCACCCTGCCCCCCGGCGACTTCACTTTCCGGGTCATCGCCTGCAACGCCGACGGGCTGTGGAACGAGGAAGGCGCCGCCCTCCGGTTCACCCTGCAGCCGTATTTCCACGAGACCGCGTCTTTCCGACTGATGTGCCTGCTGGCAGGCCTGTCGGCGGTGCTCGGCTTCTGGCGCTGGCGCTCCCGACAGATGCGGAAGCGGCAGCTGGAACTGGTCCAGCTCGTACGGGAAAAGACCGCGGAGCTGGCCGCCGCCAAGGAAGCTGCGGACGCCGCCAACGCAGCCAAGAGTGTCTTCCTGGCCAACATGAGTCACGAGATCCGCACCCCCATGAACGGGGTGATCGGCATGACCGGCCTCCTGCTGGAAACCGACCTGGACGAGGAGCAGGCCGGATTCGCGCGTACCGTGCGCAGCAGCGCCGAATCGTTGCTCCAGATCATCAACGACATCCTCGACTTCTCGAAGATCGAGGCCGGCAAGCTGGAGATGGAGCGGCTGGACTTCAATCTGCACACCGCGGTGGAAGAGGTCGCGGAGATGATGGCGGGGCAGATCCACGAAAAAGGTCTCGAGTTCGTCTGCCAGATCGAACCCGACGTGCCGTCCTGGTTGCGGGGGGATCCCGGTCGGTTGCGTCAGATCCTGCTCAACCTGCTCAGCAATGCGCTCAAGTTCACGACGGAAGGCGAAATCCAGATCCGGGTATCCATGGACGAACAGACTCGGCAGCACGCCACCGTGCGGTTCGAGATCAGTGATACCGGCATCGGCATCACCTCGTCACGACAGGACCGCCTTTTCCGTCCGTTCTCGCAGGTGGACGCCTCCACCACCCGGAAATTCGGTGGCACAGGCCTGGGGCTCGTCATCTCCAAGCAACTCGCTCGCAAGATGGATGGACAGGTTGGAGTCAAGAGCGTGGAAGGGAAAGGTTCCACCTTCTGGTTCACTGCCGTCCTGGTCAAGCAGGACCGGAAAACCGAACCGCCGCCGCGTCTGCCGGTGAATCTCCGCGAGAAACGGATACTCCTGGTGGACGACAACCAGACCAATCGCGACATCCTCCAGGCCGATCTCGAAGCGTGGGGTTGTCGCTACCAGACAGCACGTGGCGCGAGAGAGGCGCTCGACCTGCTGAAGCGCGCAATGGCGGCGGAGGCTCCATTCGATCTCGTACTCACCGATCACATGATGCCGGAGATGGACGGCGAGGACCTCGGTCGGGCGATCAAGTCCAGCGCCGATCTGCGTGATACGGCATTGATCATGCTCACTTCCAGCGGGGGTATGGGCAACGAAGTACAGCGGCTGAAGAAACTCGGCTTCGCAGCTTACTTGACCAAGCCCGTGAAGCGCAGTCGCCTGTTCGACAGCGTGGTGGAGGTCCTCGGTGGCCAGTCGCGCCCCGACAGACCTCGACCGAAAAGCGGGAAGATCCTGCAGTCGACCATCCCCGACGAGGTGAAACAGACTACCCGCATCCTGCTCGTCGAGGACAACAGCGTGAATCAGCTGCTCGCCCTGCGCTTGTTGAAGAAGTTCGGCTTCTCTGCCGACGCGGTGGGCAACGGACAGGAAGCCGTCGACACGTTATCGACCATCCCGTACGACCTGGTCCTGATGGATGTCATGATGCCGGTGATGGACGGCATGAAGGCCACCCAGGTGATCAGGGACAAGCAGTCGTCGGTCCTCGATCACGAGGTGCCGATCATCGCCATGACGGCGCATGCCATGACCGGCGATCGAGACCGGTTCCTGGAGATCGGCATGGACGGTTATGTCTCCAAACCGATCCGGCCCGAAATGCTGCTGGAAGCGCTGGAGCAACAGCTCCGAGCGCTCAGCGGGGTCTGACCCGCCCTTTTGCGCCGAGCGACGACACCGGCAGGGCGGTGCGGCGTCAGGGACTCTCCCGCATCCCCGTCACCAGTTGCCGGATCAGTTCCGGACTGTCAGGCAGCAAACCGGACGCCGGCAAGCGGCCCACCAGTTCGGCCCACCGTGTATCCTGGGTGTAGGCCCGCCGCAGATACGGGAGGGCGGCGTCCAGGTCGTCTTCGCTGGCCAGGGTGATGCCGATCCAGAAGGCGGCCTCGCCGTTGGTGGCGGCGTCCGGCACCGTCTCGCCGGCGGCCCGATAGGCGGTCATGGCCTGCTCCACCTCGCCACGGGCCAGGAACTCGTCCCCCTCGTTCAACTTCAGGTAGACGCGTTGCAGCGTGACCAGCCGTCGCAGCTCGGCCACGGGATCGGGATGGTCCTCCACCCGGAGATCGAACTTGCGGTCGTGCCACGGCTGGCCACTGTTCTCGGCGCTCACGATCAGCAGCGCCGCCGACTGTCGGCCCCGGATATCACCGCCTTCACCCTCGGCGGCCTCCAAGGCCGCCAGCAACCGCTCGGCCAGATCGCCGCGGGAGTTCTCGTAGGCCGAGGCCATGGCCTGCCAGACGGTGTCATTTTCCATGAGGTTGGCCTGGACCGAGTACTGATCCCCGGTGTGGTGCCCGGCCGCGTGGATACACGAACCGCCGGTGTGAGCGGCCACCGTGCCGGCCGCATCCACCATGGCTACCTGGCGCACCTCCCGGCCGTCGTCGGTGGACACCAGGGCCGCCAACGCCTCGGGGGCAGACCGGCCCAGCCGCATGAGTTCCAGACCGAGGGGACCGTAGGACGCCTCCACGAAAGACTGGGTGGCCACCGCCCCCACGCCGGCCTCGGCCCACGGCACCAGGGCGCCCACGCTGAACCAGTGGGACTGCACCGCCACCCCCAGTTCACCGGTGGCAGTATCACGCGCCACGATGGAATAGGTGGCCACGGGGCGCCTCGGTAACGCGAAATAATCGGCTACCTGGGCAACGACATTGCCCGCCAGCAGGAACACCAGCAGCAGACTGTAGATCATGGTACGGGCACACACGGTTCGGTCCTCCCGGATCTGGGGTGAAACGGAATAACTCCTGTTCCTGCGGAGAGCAGATATGCTAAGCTTCGCAATCGAAGGAGACGAGGAGCCGACCTGGCGCCGTCACGCGCAACGGGATCACCGGGTCATCCGGTTTCATTTTCCTGAACCCAACCCAACAGATAAGAATAAAGATCAAACTTATGGTCTTTCTTTTCTTAAACAGAGCCAATTAAAAAAAATTATTTTTCCTTTGAATGATTTATTAAAAAG
>JBDRBC010000471.1:0-12779 GCA_043823125.1 bacterium
CGGTGACGAGGTGGTGGCGGCCTTTGCGCTGTCGATCTATCCGAATCCGTTCAACCCGCAGACGGAGATATCGTGCGCGGTGCCGCGGGCGTGTGATGCCGAGGTGCGGATCTTCGACGTGCGGGGGCAGCTGATCCGTCGCCTGCCGCTGGGCCAGGTGCAGCCGGGTGTGCACCGGGTGACCTGGCGGGGTCGGGACGAGGCTGGTCAGAGCGTGGCCAGTGGCGTATTCTTCTCGGTGCTGTACGCCGACGGCCGGAACGTCGGCCAGATCCGGAAGATGAGTCTGGTTCGTTAGAATACGATGGATCACCCGCGCCGCCCACTGCCCGAAGCGGGCGGCGCGGGCTCACGAAGTAACATTACCCTATCGGTAGCTTCGCTCATACGCAGGGGACAATTCACGAAGGAGTCGACGATGTTCAGACGATTGTGGATCGTATGCCTGATCGCACTCGGTTTTTCCCTCCCGGCCCTCCCTGGTCAAACCCAAACGCTTACTTGCCCGGACCCGGATCTCATCGCCCTCGTCTGGGAAAACGACGACATCAACAACGATATTGTAACAGTCCAGGTCACGGCAACTCTCTACGTCATGAAACCCACGGCAAGTACCTGCGAGGTCTGGGGTTGGGAATGTCAGATCGATCTCGACCACATGACCAATATGTTCTACTTGGGGTATTCTCTGAATGGAAACGGGATCAACATCGCCAGCGGTCAGCTGGAATTCTTAATCGGCCTGGGTGAGCCAATCGTCCCTGGCCCCAACGGCTGGACGGCGCTGGCGGACATCAGCTTTTTCCTGATCGCTGATGACCAGCATGACTTTTTCGTGAATCCGGTACCCGATGCGACCGTACCCGGTGAAATCGCCTACATCTCTGAAACCACTCACTATACTCCAGTCTTGATGACACCCATCTCCGGAGACTTTGCCGAACCGATCGCCCGCATGAACGGCCCGCTGCTCGACTACTGTTCGGTGAGCTACGACTTCAGCGTTGCCATCGGCGCCCGGGGCGATAACGACAACCTCGCGGCCGTGAGCAGCGCAGCAACCGATGGGTACGATTTGGATATCGACCTGCCGGACAGCCCGAGTGGCAGCCACGTCTGGTTTCCGCATCCCGAGTGGAGCGCCCCGGTGGGCGACAATTTCGCCTACGACGTCAAGGCGCCGTACGACCCGCTCGCCGAGGTGGGGCAGTGGAGTTTCGTGGTGGAGGTCCTGAATCCCATCACCGCCTCGACCACCGTGGAGGTGGTCTTCGATCCGTCCTTCGACGAACTGTCCGGTATCGGCTTGCAGATATACGATCACACGGCCGGAACCACCGTGGACCTGTTCCCGGCGCTGACCTACTCGTACACGATCCCGGCGCTGACGGTGGAGGCGCGCGATTTCGATCTGTTCGTGGGCACGGCGGTCCTGTCCGGCTTCAGCGTGCTGGTGGACGCCGGCATCAACGAGCTGCAGGACCTGGACAACCTGGCCGGTACCCAGACCGGCGCCACTGACGACTTCGACGGTGGGCTGGACATCCCCGAACCGGGACCGCCGCCCACCGACTACCTGTCGACCTACTACCACCAGCCCACCTGGCCCCTGGGCAGCCGCTACACGTCCGATGTCCGGGCGCTGTACGATCCGCTGAGTGAAGCCAAGATCTGGCCGCTGACCGTGGAGACCGACCGGGCCGGCACGGTGACCATCGACTTCGAGCCGAGTTTCGCCCCGACCGCCGGTTACGGGCTGTGGCTATATGATCTCACCCTCGGCCAGACCGTCAATCTGTGGCCCGGCCTGACGTACACCTTCGCCCAACCCGGCGGTACTCGGCAGTTCGAGCTCACCGTCGGTCCCATGACCGAGCCACCGCCGCTGCACCCAATCCAGCGTGAGATCCCCGCCGGCTGGTCGATGCTCGGATTCCCGCTGGTGCCGCCGGCAGGATCGAACAGTTTCACCGACGTGATCCTGGATGACGTCACCGGCCTGGGCTACCTGTACCGTTACCTCGGCGCCGCCGGCTACGACCTGGCCGCGGGCGGCGATCCGGTGGTGCAGGGCCAGGGCGTCTGGCTGGTGACCGACGAACCGTTCACCTGGACCATGGACGGCGAGATGGCCACGGACGGATTCTCGGTTCCCCTGCGCAACGGCTGGACCCTGCTCGGCTACCCGCTCTGGTTCCCGGGCGCCGTCGCCAACCTGCAGGTGGACAGTCCGAGCGGTCGGCACGCCTTCTGGGACGCGGTCTCGCTGGGGTTGATCTCGGCCAGCATCTACGACTACGACGGATTGAGCGACGGCTACCTGGAGGTGGACAGCCTGGATACCTGGCACGGCTACTGGGCCGCCGCCCTGCAGGACGATGTCTCGCTGTGGTTCGACTGGGCCGCGATCTTGATGGGCAGTGACGCTACGTCGCCACGCGACGACCGCGCCGCGCCGCCGGACAAGCGGTGGGAAGTCACGGTACGGACTGACGACGGTCTGGGCCGGACCGGTGAGGCCGTCTACGGCATCCATCCTGAAGCGACGGTCGGGTTCGACGCGGCGTTCGACGCGCCGGCACCGCCCCGGTCGCCCTCGGGCGCCAGGACGGAGTTCAGCTTCCTGCACCCGGAGTGGGAAGTGAGCACGGGCAACAAGTTCCGTCGCGACATCGTGTCGCCGCAGGCCGGCGAATCGCGCGTCTGGGCGGCGGAGCTGAGCCGTCCCGAGCCCGGTCCGGTGACCTTGACCTGGGACAGCGGCGACTGGCCCCAGGGCGTGGACTTCCAGATCTACCTGCCGAGTCAGAACCGGGTGGTGGTCCTGTCCATGCGTGACCAGAGCCAGGTGGTGATCAACGTGGGCGAGTCGCCGACGCCGGTGCAGTTCCGCACGCCGGACTTCCTGTCGGGTGTCGGTGACGAGGTGGTGGCGGCCTTTGCGCTGTCGATCTATCCGAATCCGTTCAACCCGCAGACGGAGATATCGTGCGCGGTGCCGCGGGCGTGTGATGCCGAGGTGCGGATCTTCGACGTGCGGGGGCATCTGATCCGTCGCCTGCCGCTGGGCCAGGTGCAGCCGGGTGTGCACCGGGTGACCTGGCGGGGTCGGGACGAGGCTGGTCAGAGCGTGGCCAGTGGCGTATTCTTCTCGGTGCTGTACGCCGACGGGCAGAACGTCGGCCAGATCGAGAAGATGAGTCTCGTGCGGTAGCGCGGCTCTGTCACGCGACCGTCACGGGGCACGACCATGGATCGGTAACGATGCGGTTTTTTCTCCTCTGCCTGTTCTTTTTCGTGCTGCCCGTCGCCTTCTGGCCGGGCAGCACGTCGTATGAGGCCAGCAAGCTCACCGCGCTGGCGCTGGTGGGCGCCTTCCTCCTGTTCGCCGCCAGTTACCGCTGGTCCCGCCGTCACGAACTGATCCTGCGTCCGTCCTGGTTGCTGGACGCCGGGCTGGCGCTGCTGCTCATCGGCAGCTGCGGTCTCTTCCTGGCCGTCAACCGCTGGCTCGTGCTCGAGGGGATCTTCTGTCTGGCGCTCTGGCTCTGGATCGCCGGCAGTACCAGCGAGGCCATCCGGTCGCGGGCCGGGCTGTTCGGATTGACCCGCGCCCTGGTTCTCGGCGGCGTGGTGGCGGCGGGCTACGGCCTGTTGCAACTGGCCGAGATCCTGCCCGGCGCGCCGCACCGGTTCGGGTTACCGGTGGCCATCAGCAGTCTGGGCAATCAGAACTACCTGGCCGGTCTGCTGACCGTGGTGTTTTTCCCCTCGTTGCTGCTGTGGCAGACCGACCGCATCTGGAAACGGCTGCTCGCCGTGGCCGCCACCCTGGTTTTGCTGGTGACCGTCTGCCTGTGTCGCAGCATCGGCCCGTTGCTCGGGCTGGTGGCGGCGGCGATTCCGTTGCTCGGCGGCTGGATCCTGCTACGGCGCCACCGCTCCCATCTGGTTCCGCGCTGGTACCTGATCTGTCTGGTGGCGAGTCTCGGCCTGGCGGCAACGGGCCTCGGTCTGGCCTTCACCGCGGCGCGTGATGTCAATCCGGACGGCAGTGTGAATCCCAATCCGTTCCGCCGGCTCTACAATCGCAACTCCGGCGATCAGCGTCGGGCCGACTGGTACGTCTGCTGGTCCATGCTGCGGGAACAGCCGCTCACCGGCGTGGGCCTGAACCATTACCAGGTGGCGTGGCCGGAACACAGGGAACGGATGGTGTCGTCGTTTCCCGAGGCGGACTGGATCCCACCCACCCCACGCACCACCCTGGCGCACAACGATTACCTCCAGCTCGCCGCCGAGTGCGGGGCGCCGGGACTGCTCTGGGTGCTGGTCGTCGGTATCGGCGGCCTGATCCACTGGCGCCGCCGATTCCTGAGGCTGCGAGATCCGCGCCAGCAGCGCGATTACCTGCTGCTGCTGGCCGGCCTGAACTGCGCAGCCGTCCACGGCCTGGTCAGTTTTCCCGCTCACCTGCCGGCCACCGCGGCCGCTCTGGCGCTCTGCTTCGGCGGACTGAGCAGCCGTCGTTTCGATCTCGACGCCCCCCGCCGGATCCGGCTGCCGTGGCATCCGGCCTTCGCCTTGCTCACGGCGACGGTCGGTCTGGTGCTGGCCGGTGGCGCTTTACGGGAATTCCGGGCCGACCTCACCCAGCGCGTGGCCATGGATCACTACCTGCTCGGACAGTACGAACCAGCCCGGCATCGATTCGAAGACGCCATCAGCAATCGACTGTGGCCCGGCTCTGGATTGACCTACCTCGCCTTGTGCCAGGTGGCCACGGGAGATCCGGCCAGCGGGGAGTCCACGCTCCGGCGCGCTCTGGATACCGAGCCCACTTACGAAGCATTGTTGCAGCTGGCCGAACTGCTCCGGGACCAGCAGCGGTTCGCGGAAGCCCACGTACTCGTGGACCGGCTCATCGCTTGCAAGCCCATCCACCATTTCGGCCGCGACGGCCCGTATACCCGCGCCACCATCCTGCTGCGGGAGGGCCGGTATCCCGAGGCGCGGTCGGAGCTGGACGGCGTGCTCGCCGACGATCCCGATCATCACCGGGCCTGGATCGCTTACGGATTTCTGGAATCGCTGGCGGGCAACAACGGACGAGCCCGGGCACATTACCGCCAGGCGCTGACCATCATCGACGGCAAGTTGCTTGGTATCACCACCCCCGAGGTGCGGGCGAGTGTGGGCGAAGGACCACGGGCGGCCCTTTCGTTAACGGGTCGGGAAGAGCGGTTGCGCCGGCACCGCATCGCCGCCGAACGGGCTCTGGCAGGCCTGGAACAATGATTTTCCGGCTGTCGCCAGATGCAATCCTGTTGCATCTACGTGCCGATTGCAGTAACTTTTCCCCCGGCCAGCATTGATCTGAACGTGCCATTCGAGTCGGATGGGATTCACCATGCTCCAGACACCCTCAGCCGTGAAACAGGAACTACTCCGCCTCGACCTCCAGCGGTCGGGACTCCGATCCACATCGGCCCGGCTGGCCGTGCTCTGGTTGCTGCGGCAAACCGTCCGGCCGCTCTCCCACGCCGAAGTGGTGGCGGCCTTGGCGGACCAGGCCTGGAACCGGGCCACGTTGTACCGGAATCTCATCGATCTGGTAGAGGCCGGGCTGGCCGTCAAGACCGAGCTGGGCGACCGGATCTGGCGCTTCACCTCCACCACCGAACACGTGGCCAACACGCATCCGCATTTCGTCTGTACCGAGTGCGGCAAACTGCTTTGCCTGCCAGCCATGCAGATATCGCTGGACGATCCCGCGGCGGCGCCCCAAACCCTCCGCGACAACCAGGTGGAAATCCAGATCCGAGGACGGTGTGATGATTGCTAGTCAGCGTTCCCTCACGATCGGCTTGCTATTGATCGTTGCTATTCACTGCATTGCCGGTCTGGCCCGGTCGCAACCGGCCGGTGAGAAGATCGCCGTCTGGGTCAGCATCCTGCCGCAGACTTTTTTCGTGGAGCGGATAGGTGGCGAGCGGGTGACGGTGGAGGTGATGGTCGGCGCGGGCGAATCACCGGCGTCGTACGACCCCACCGCCAAACAGTTGACCCGACTCGCCGGGGCGAAGCTCTATTTCGCCATCGGCGTGCCCATGGAAGAGACCTTCCTGCCCCAGGCTCGCCGGATTTTTCAGGAGCTGGACATCGTCGACACCAGCCTGGGCATCAAGTTGATCCGGATGTCCGAGGCGGCCGCCGTCGCCGACGGCGACGCCGAACCTGAGCACGCCGAACTTGAGCACGCCGAACACAAGCACGCCGGCCACGACCATCACGATCACGAGTTCGATCCGCACATCTGGCTCAGTCCCCGCCTGGCCCGGATCCAGGCCCAGCACATCTGTACCGCCCTCGAAAGAATCGATCCGGAACACACGGCGGATTACCGGGCGAACCTGGCGCTGCTACTGGCGGACCTGGAGCGTATCCATGCCGAGATCGGGGAGATCCTGACCGAGGTGGCCGGCCGGTCCCTGTTTGTTTTTCATCCCGCGTTCGGTTACTTCGCGGCGGAGTACGGTCTCCACCAGGTGGCCATCGAACGGGGCGGCATGGCGCCGACGCCGAAACATCTGGCCGCCGTGCTTACCGCCGCCCGGCAACAGGGCGCCCGCGCCATCTTCGTGCAACCGCAGGTCTCGGAATCCGCCGCCCGGACCGCCGCGACCGAGGTGGGCGTGGCGGTGGTCGCACTGGATCCGCTGGCCAGGGATTATCTGGCAAATCTCCGCCGGATGGCGGAGACCATCCGGGAGGCGCTGACGACCGGCGAGTGATTCGGTATGCCGGCCACGTCGACCGCAACGGTTCGAGAGAGCTATGGAAACGATACCGGTCATCTGCATCCGCGACCTCGACTTCGCCTTCGATATCCATCCCGTGTTGACCGCGGTCAACGTGGATATCGAGGCGGGCGACTTCGTCACCTTCATCGGCCCCAACGGCGGCGGCAAGACCACCCTGCTGCGACTGATCCTCGGATTGCTGGAGCCGCGGCGGGGTGAGGTCCGTCTCTTCGGTCAACCACCGCGGAAGACGCGCCACCGTATCGGGTACATGCCGCAGCACGTCCATCTCGATCCCGCCTTCCCGGTCACCGTGGAAGATGTCGTGCTCATGGGTCGGCTCGGCAAGCGTTTACCACTGGGGCCGTACCGGGCCGCCGACCACGCCGTCGCCGAACAGGCGCTGGTGGACGTGGAGCTGCTGGGTCAGCGGAAACGCTCCTTCTCCGATCTTTCGGGCGGACAGCGTCAGCGGGCGCTCATCGCCCGCGCCCTGGCGTGTCAACCCGACCTGCTGCTGCTGGACGAGCCCACCGCCAGCCTCGATCCCGGAATCCAGGACGATCTCTACGAGCTGCTCCAGCGGTTGAACCAGCGCATGACCGTCGTCCTCGTCTCGCACGACGTGAGCGTGGTATCCCGGTACGTGAACAAGGTAGTCTGCGTCAACGTCAATGTGGCCTTGCATGACTCCACCCAGATCAAGGGCGAGCTGGCCAAGCTGTTCCCGGGGCGTGACGGGCTGCGGCTGGTTCAGCATGACCACGACCACGGTCACGACCACGACCATCACCACCCCACCGGCATGGAGTCGTCACCGTGAGGGAGTTCCTGCAGGCAGTGATCGACCATGCCTTCCTGCGCAACGCGCTGCTGGCCGGTGTGCTGGCCAGCGTCGCCTGTGGAGTCGTCGGCGCGTATGTGGTCACCCGCCGCATCACGGTCATCGCCGGCAGCCTGGCCCACGCGGTGATGGGCGGCATGGGCGCCGCCTACTACCTCCGCACCGTTCACGGCCGGGGCTGGCTGCATCCGTTGCACGGGGCCATCGTGGCCGCCCTGATCGCCGCCGGGATCATCAGCCTGGCCCGTTTCCGCAGTAACGAGCGCGAGGACACGGTCATCTCGGCGCTGTGGGCCATCGGCATGGCCGTCGGCATCCTGTTCCTGTTCCAGACTCCGGGGTACAAGGCCGACCTGATGACCTATCTCTTCGGCAACATCCTGCTGGTCGATCCGCCCACCTTGCGGCTGCTGGTGGGGCTCGACATCATCATCTTGCTGGCGGCGTTTCTCTGTTACGATCCGTTGCTGGCGGTCTGCTTCGACGAGGAATTCGCCCGTCTGCGCGGCATCAAGGTTTCCCTGTTCTACACCCTGCTCTTGTGCTTGACTGCACTGACCATCGTGACGCTCATCTACGTGGTCGGCATCGTGATGGTCATCGCCCTGGTGACCCTGCCGGTGGCGGTGGCCGGGCGCTTCGCCTCGCGGCTCTGGCAGATGATGGTGCTCGCCGCTATCTTGAGCGCCGTGTTCACAACCGCCGGCCTCGGCATCAGCTACAGCTCCGACTGGCCGGTGGGCGCCACCACGATCTTGCTCGCGGCCGCCGTCTACGTAATCGTGAGCTTGACCGGAGGCTGGCGCCGGCGCCGGGCCACCGGCAAGTCCGATGGCTAAGCGACGTCTTGACCGGAGACCGAGAACGTCCTTCGGGACCGGCGTGATAATCGGGACAGAGTCCATACCATGACTGCCTTCTGGTCGGCCTTCTTCGATATCCTCAACGGCTCGGCGATCTACCTGCTGGTGGGGTTCGTCCTGGCCGGCGTGATCCACGTGGTGCTGACCCGCCACCGCGATTTCCTGACCCCGCTGACCGGCTCCGGCTTCCGGCCCGTGTTCCTGGCAACGCTGGTGGGGCTGCCCATGCCGCTCTGCTCCTGCAGCGTCCTGCCCACCGGCCTGGCACTGCTGCGCAAAGGGGCCAGCAAGGGCGCCACGGCCTCGTTTCTGATCACCGTCCCGGAAACCGACATCGTCTCCATCTTGCTGACCTACGGGCTCATCGGCCCGGTCATGGCCATCTTCCGGCCGCTGGCGGCGCTGGTGACCGGATTGACCGCCGGCGTGGCGGTGAACCTGGCGGATCGGCGAGAGTCGCCGTCCCCCCCGGACGATACGCCGGTTGCCGGTTGCGGCTGCGGGACGGGTGGTTGCGATGAGAAGCCTGCCGAGCCGGCTGCCGAACCACCATTCAGCGGCTGTTGCTGTGGCCCCAGGGAAGAACCGGAACCGCCCGTTCGCGGCGGCGTCCTGACCTGGCTGCGCGAGATCTACCACTTCGGTTTCGTGGAGTTCTTCGACAGCCTGGTTCTGCGGCTGCTGATCGGTCTTCTCATCGGCGCCGCCATCTGGGCGCTGGTGCCGTCCATCGATTTCGCGCTGTTCTCCGGCAGCCCGCTGCTGAGTTACCTGCTGATGCTGGTCATCGGGGTGCCGATGTACGTCTGCGCCACCGCCTCGACGCCCATCGCCGCCGGCCTCATCGCCAGCGGCATCAGCCCCGGCGCCGCCCTGGTGTTCCTGCTGGTGGGCCCGGCCACCAACTCGGCCAGCATGCTGGTTTTGATCAAGCAATTCGGCCGCCTCGTCTTCGGCATCTATCTCGGGCTGATCATGGTCTGCAGCGTGTTGATGGGACTGCTCCTGGACCTGATGGTGCGCGGCACGACCTGGAACATCGCCGAGCTGGCCAGCGCTCATCACGAGAGCCTCAGCGTCTGGGGCGTGGTCTGGACCGTGATCTTCCTGGCCTTCACCGTGGTGAGCCTGTACCGGGTACGCGCCGCGGATCAGATCGTGGCCTGGTTGCGTGAAAAGCTCGGACTCACCATTTCCCGGCGCGGATTGATCGGCGGGTTTCTCCTGCTGATGCTCGTCCTTTACCTGCTGAGCGGCTGCTTCATCGTGTCGGCCGGCGAGCGCGCCGCCGTGACCCGGTTCGGCCAGGTGACGGCGGCGCCCCTCGAACCGGGCCTGCACTATCACTGGCCGGCGCCGTTCGGGGACGTGGACATTCTCTGCACCGAGGACATCCAGCGGGTGGAGATCGGGTACCGGTCCGTTGCCGACCCCGGCTCGGCGGCGGTTGCGAGCCGGCTGGCGACCAATCTGGCCGGCGAGGCGTGGATGCTCACCGGCGACGAGAACATCATCGATATCAAGTGTGTCACCCAGTTCCAGATCCGTAACGACGCCGAGGCGTTCCTGGCCTACCTGTACGGGGTGGCCGACGGTCCGGAACTGGTGCGGGCCGCCTCCGAGTGGAGCGTCCGGCAGGTGGTGGGTCAGCGCGGCATCGACTCCCTGCTCACCATCGACCGCGCTGTCATCGAGCAGATCATCCGCGACGACTATCTGCAGCCGGTCCTGGATGCCTGCCACAGCGGCGTGCGGGTCGTGGGCGTGAAGCTGCAGTCCGTACACGCGCCGCCACCGACACACTGGGCGTTCCGCGACGTGGCCAGTGCCGCCGAGAACGCCGTGCAGAAGGTCAACGAGGCCCGGGAGTACAAGGAGCGGGTGGTGCTCGACGCCCAGGGTTCCGCCCTGCGCTCCCTCGCCCTGTCGGAGGGCAAGGCGTTCGAGCGGGCGGCCATCGCCACCGGCAGCGCCACGGTTTTCGATACCCAGCGACAGATCTACCGGGAAGCGCCCCGGCTCATGCGTAGCCGCCTGTACCTGGAAACAATGGACGCCATCCTGCCCGATTTGACCAAGTACATCGATTTGACATCGCCCGACGGGCCCGGTCCCGAGCTGTGGCTCCGTCTCGGCGACGGGCTCGAGCAGTTCCCCATGCTCGGTCTGCCCAAACCGCCTCTCGAGGAGGGTCCGGAGTGAGAAAGCTGAGTCTGATCGTCCTGGTGCTGCTGGCCCTCTTTGTCGTGGGCACCTCGTTCTTCACCGTCGGCACCACCGAGCACGCCATCGTCTTGCGCTTCGGCAATCCGGTGCGCACCATCGACGAGCCGGGGCTCAAGTTGAAGTTCTTCGCCCCCATCGACAACGTGGTCCGCTTCGATCGCCGGCTCCAGGTGTTCGACATCCCCACCATGGACGAGCCGCCGCGCGAGCTGCTCACCCTCGACAAGAAAAACATCGAGGTCAGCAGCTACACCTGCTGGCGCATCGCCGACCCGTTGCGTTTCCTGGAGACGGTGACCGACCAGGACGGCGCCCGGGCCTACCTGAGCGACATCGTGGTCTCGGAACTGGGCAAGCAGCTCGGCCAGCACGATCTGACTGCCTTGATATCCATCAACCCCGACGATCTGCAGCTCGCCGCCATCACCGAGTCCATCCGCGAGGTCTGCGGCGCCAGCGCCCGCCAGGAGTGCGGCGTGGAGATCGTGGATTTCCGGATCAAGAGGATCAACCTGCCAGAGCAGAACCGCGAGTCCGTCTTCGAGCGCATGCGCGCCGAGCGCAAGCAGATCGCCACCCGCTACCGCAGCGAGGGCGAGCAGCGGGCCAGCGTCGTGCGCGCCGAGGCCGACCGCCAGCGGCTGGAGATCCTGGCCCAGGCCCGTCGCGAAGCGCTGGAGATCGAAGGGGCCGGCGAGGCCGAAGCGGCCCGCATCTACAACAAGGCCTATGCCCAGGACCGCGAGTTCTACGAGTTCCTGCGAACCCTCGAATCTTACGAGCAGACGTTGACGAGCAAGACCACCGTGCTGTTGCCCCGGGACATGGAGTACTTGAAGACACTGGCCGATCCGCAGCACGGATCCGGAGGGTCGGGTCGATGAGCGAGCCTGGGTTGACGACTATTCAGGAGAAACCGCCGACTTCGGCGTTGCCCCGACCGCCATCGCCGCCGGTGCCGCCAGCACCGCCGGTTTCGCCCTCGTCGGGCCGGCGCTGGCCGTGGAGTCGGATCGTCTGGGCTGTGCTGGCCGTGGCGCTGGTTGCCTGGTTGCTGTCGGGCATCTACACGGTGGACTCCAACCAGCGAGGCATCGTGCTGCGCTTCGGCCGCGTGGCCGCCAGCAGCGGTCCCGGCCTGCACTTCGGCTGGCCGTGGCCCATCGACGAGGTGTTGACCCCCCACCACCACCGACGTCCGCCGCCTCGAGGTCGGCTTCCGCTTCCTCGGCAACCTGTGGCCCAACCTGGACGACGCCCGCCGCTCGGACATGCTTACCGGCGACGAGAACATCCTCAAGCTCATGATGGTGGTGCAGTACAAGCTGCGTAATCCCGTGGACTACCTGTTCAACACCACCGAACCGGACCGGCTGGTGGAACGCGCCGTGGAGTCGGCCATGTGCGCCTCCCTGTCCTGGCGCGGCGTGGACGAGGTGCTCACCAGCGCGAAGTCGGAGATCCAGATCGGGGCCATCGCCGACGCGCAGGAGTTGCTGGATCGGTACGGCGCCGGTATCAGCCTGCTCGGCGGGAACCTGCAGGTGGTCTCGCCGCCGGAGCCGGTCATCGCGGCGTTCAACGATGTGACGGCAGCTAAGAAGGACAGCGAGAGCGCTATCGAAAGTGCGCGGACTTACGCCAATTATCTGGTCCCGGGTGCCCGCGGTGATGCGGCGCAGATATTGGGGTTGGCGCACGGAAATGCGGATGTGCGGGTGAATCGGGCAAAAGGGGAGACGGCGCGGTTCTTGAAGATACTCGAGGAGTACCGGGGGGAGCCGGAGTTGACGCGGCAGCGGTTGTATCTGGAGACTCTGGAGCAGGTGCTGGCGAAGGTGAATACGGTTGTTGTGGATGAGGAGTCGCGGGTGAATATTCTGGGGGATTGATCAGGTCGGAATATTCTCGCAATATGTTGTGCTCCGTTTTCGGTATTGTTGGATTGTACACTTTGTACACTTGCTGGCTCTCACGAGTGCCAGTGTACGGTCTGGTTGTATTGTGTTGTTTTCGGTGATATAATCACAAATAAAGCAACTG
>JBDRBC010000472.1:0-3387 GCA_043823125.1 bacterium
ATGGCCACGGCTGTTTATTCGGGATCGAATTGCAGCCTGGAGATGAGTGATTGCGATATCATCGACAACGGAAATCGCGGTGTCTCGGTCACGGGCGCCCTGATCCTTCAGAACTGCCGGACCCTGAGGAACGGCTGGGAAGGCGTTCTGAGTTACGGAGCCGACAGCGATATCCGGAACTGCCTCGCCGCCGACAACGGGAACGACGGCATGAATCTGCAGGGGACCGGCGCCGTGGTCATCGCCGACTCTCTATTGAGTAACGGCGACCACGGTATGCTCCTCTACAACCTCCCGACGGAATTCCGGGATTGCGTGGCGGTCGACAACCTGATCTGCGGCTACATCCTGCCCACGCAGATCCTCACCGAGGCCTGGCACAGCGGCAACTACCTGCAGACCGGGGATGCGGTCGGGGTCTTCGGCGGCAACATACCGGCCGGCACGACCTGGATCGACGAGCATACGGTAAACATCTACGGAGACCTCACTCTCCCGCACGATAACGACCTGACCCTCGAGGCCGGCTCGGTTCTCAAGTTCGTTCGTTACTATGGTCTGACGGTCAATGGAGCCCTGGTGGCCAACGGTACGATGGCGGACAACATCGTATTCACGAGTTATTACGATGACGATCACGGCGGCGACACGAACGGTGATGGACCAACCACCGGCACCCGTGGTGACTGGCGTAACATTACTTTCAGCAATACCAATCCCGGGTGTTCCCTGCAGTATTGCCAGTTCCGCTGGGCCGGGCGGTACCACGGATCCAGCAATTATTATCGCGAGGCGGTCGTGGTCGATGGCACGGCGAGTGTGACCATGACCAATTGCCTCATCGAGGAAACGGGCGGCGGAAGTAACTACCCGTATGCGGTGCGTATCGACGCCGGCGCCAACTTCCAGCTCATTGACTCGGAGATCCGCAACTGTGACGGAATAGGGCTCTATTCCAATGAACCCACGGCTTTGATTTCGAACTGTTCCTCCCACGACAACGGAGATTTCGGCTTCTATGTACACCCAAATCTCGTGGGTGAGATCGCCGACGTCGACACCATGTGGGCCAACGGCAAGGACAATACACTGGGTGTTTTCTCCGGCCATGTCCTCGAAGACGATTTCTGGCCAGAAACCTACATTTACATCTTCAACGGCACGCCGATCATCGACGCCGGAGCCACGGTGACCATCAACAGGGGCGCGGTTCTCAAGTTCAATGGCAACCAATCCCTGGTCGTCAACGGCGGCCTGGTGGCCCAGGGCGACGCGGTGGAGAAGGTTGTCTTCACTTCATTGAAGGACGACAACTACGGCGGCGACACCAATCAGGACGGTGTCAACACAATCCCCAATCCCGGCGACTGGGGCCAGATCCGTTTCGACGGTGCGCACTCCGGCTCCCTGCTGGGCTGGGCCGTGGTTTCCTACGGCGGTTACGGCAGCGTGCCGGCGTTGCAGTTCGAGAACTGTCTGTTCTCCGCCCCGTACACCGAGTGCATTGTCCGGGACAACCTGGGCCGGGGTGTGCAGGTGGGCCTCAATGCAGAACTCGATATAAACAACAGTGACATCTACGGCAACGGCTTCGGTGTGGAGAACCTCAACACCGGTGCGGTGGTCGATGCACGTGGCAACTGGTGGGGGAGCGCCAGCGGTCCGAGCGGCGTGGGACCCGGTACTGGCGACGCCGTGAGCGATTACGTCCTGTATGATCCGTGGCTGAGCCGTTCCATCGACAACCCCTGGGTGGCCTTCGCATCGCCGACCACATCCGGCAATTACACCGATGTGATCATCTTCGATCTGGACGAGGATCCCCTGCTGGACCTCATTGCCGGCACCGAGAGCGGCGGTCTGGAGCTGTATCTGCGTACGGGCTTCGAGACCTGGGCTGTAGCGACCTCGCCGATCACCACGGGGCAGATTCTGGCCATGGACAAGGGCGACCTGAACGCTGACAACCACGAGGACCTGCTGGTCGCCACGCCCACGGGCGTGCGCGTCTTCACCGGCGACGGCGCAGGCGCTTTGACCGAGGTCACGGCGCCACTGGTCGGACCGGGCGTCGCCGACGTCAAGTTCGATTATGTCGACCACGACTCCAACCTGGACATCGTGGCCGTTTCGGCCGACAACGGCGGCGTGTGGGTCTTCTACGGTACGGGCGATGGTTACTGGTCCACGGGTAATCGGCCTTCCATGATCAATACCTACAACAAGCTCGTGACCCGTGATATGAACAACGACACCTGGCTGGACATCGTCGCCACCAGCGCCGAGTACCTGGGCATCCATGTCTGGTACGGCGCGGCCGACAGCACCTGGACGGCGGCGCCCCCCATCGACGATGGCAGCGCCTACTTCGGTCTGGACGTGGGCGACATCGACAAGGACGGTTACTACGACATCGCCGCCGGTTCGGACGAGTCGACCGTCGGCATCGCCTGTTACCTGAACGACCAGGTGGGCGGCTGGATCCCGCTGGATGGGCCGACCACGACGGGACGTTTCGGCGACGTTGTCCTCGCCGACCTGAATGGCGACGGACGGCTCGACCTGGCTGGCGCCAACCTCTTCGAGGGGATCAACGTCTGGATCGGCACCAGCAGTCTCAACTGGAATTACTGGTACCACCCGGCCAGCACGAATATCTACAAGGCCATCTGTGTGGACGACTTCACGCTGAACGGTTCGCTGGACCTGGCGGGCGCCTCGACGGTGCACGGTCTGGCCCTGTGGGACAACCTGACCCCCGGCTTCTTCCAGGAGTACTTCTCGCTGAACCCCGAAAGCATCGACTTCGGCAACGTGGCCGTGGGCAACTGCGCGCACGCGGACTTCGTGCTGAAGAATGTCACCCTGGCGGACACGTTGCGCAATGTGGTGGTCTACACCACCAACGACGCGTTCACGGTGGCCGAGGTGGTCAAGGACGTCGGTCCTTTTGATATGTTACCTCAGGAGGAGCGGACGATTCGTGTCACTTACTGCCCGACGGATCCCGTGGCGGAAAACGAAGTCGTCATCATCCACAGTACACAGTCGGTCACTCACGTGAGAGCCACCGCGCTTGGCGTAGAGTACATCGAGCCCCTCTGGTCGGTTGATCTGTCCGTGGTCAACGCTTTGGGCGGACTTGGGAACAGCGACACACTGACCTTCGGCGCGGCCATCGGGGCCACGGACAGTCTGGACATCCAGAGCGGCGAGAACGGCTTGCCGCCGGTACCACCTTCGACGGTGTTCGATACGCGTTTCCAGATTCCGGGCACCGAGGGATCGCTCATCAATATTCACGACTATTACAACATCACCGACGCCTTTACACTGCAGTGGCAACCCGGCGACGCAGGGTATCCCATGACCATCAGCTGGGATCCC
>JBDRBC010000473.1:0-2159 GCA_043823125.1 bacterium
AGTTCAACACCGCAGTGATGGTGACGCTGGTGGGCGCCCCGGCGCTGGTGACCTCTGCCCAGTAGTCCAGGTACTCGGTGTAGGAGTTACCGTAACCACCGACAGGATCGCCGCCGCCGCAGGACGCGAAGTCCTCACCGCACCACCAGGCGTTGTTCGGTACGGTCAAGGGATCCAGGTTGGCGGCCTGGTAAGTGCTGACGTGCCAGATCGGAGAATCCTTCTGGGTGTAGTCGACACAGTACCAGCAGTCCCAGTTGGGAAGGCCGAAGTTGTCCTGGAAGTCGCCGTGCCAGGTGTTGTTCGGCACGGGATCACAGTTACAGCCGAATGGACACTCTTCTATGGGTGGCGGAGGATAAGCGTCATCTTCGGGTGAACCGATATGACTCAACATGCACATGGTGTCCGTATCGGATTTGGCGAATCCGGTGTAGTCCTCGTGGGTGAGGACGCCGGAGTCACCCCTCGACACGTCGTATCCCCGGACACCTCTATTGGCGGGTGCGGCCAGGGCGACAGTCGCGAAGGCAATCAGAACGAGACACACGAGTAACGTGAATCTTTTCATCCTATTTTCCCCCCTTAACAGCAGTGGGTTCGCATGTGGTTAGGCATAGTATGTGTCGTCATGATGTCGGTGCGTGCCCAACCAGAGCACATTCATGAACAACAGGCAAAACATCCCGGTTTTGAATAACTCGATGCTTCCGGCAAAACGGAAGCGACTACCTCCTTAGAGCAATGGGCCAAAGGTGACGAGCAAACCGGGCGTCAAGTGTGTGAACGACAGCGAATGAGTGGAGATGTAGCATCATGCACATAACTTCGGGATGGGAAGTTTTGCCCTTGAGTCGCTGGATGATAGTACCTGATTCTTTATCTGGAGTCAATCCCTCATGCTGTTTCTTGTGCCAGGGAGAATGTGTCCGGGTTATTTATGGTGAGGTTATCTGATTATTGGTTCCGGGTATAGTGTCAGATATGCAGTAGACACATTCTCCATGGCACAAACCAGAGGCTCGATTGGCCTGGTTGACGGCAGGAACGGTGAGATGCTAAATTCCTGTTGGCATTGGAATTATTGTAAGTGCCTGCAGTGCCCCGCGGCGGCCGGAGCCTTATTCGATAACTGAGGACATTTCCGCGAGGACGGGACCATGTTTCGTAAACGAAAGAGCTGGCTGATTCTGTTCGGGATCTTGCTGCCCCTCTTACTCACCGAACTCGGTTTGCGGCTGGTGGGATACGGGATGGTGAGGCCGGAACTCAATTTCGGCGTGAATATGCGCTCCGGTCTCGAGGCCGGACGTTTAGAGCTGGATCGACAGGTATTTTGGCGGGAAGCGGGAGGTCCCCCCACCCAGATGCATGAGCGACTCCGGCTCATCCGGGTGGGTGATCCGGTGCCGCCCAAGGGGGACAAGTACCGCATCATCTGTCTGGGTGATTCTTGCACGCGACTGTCACGCCAGGGTTGGCCGTATTCCTTGCTCCTGCAGGAGGGACTCGGGCTGGCCTATGTCGAGGTGTTCAATGCCAGTCTGGAGGGGTATTCATCTCATCAGGGTCTGGCCTGGCTGCGGCATCATTTACTCGCCTACGAGCCCGATCTGGTGATCGTGTACTTCGGCTGGAACGATCACTGGCGGAGCACTGGACGGACCGACGCGGAATATGCGGCCTCCCTGTCGACCAGTCATCTCCGCTTGTTCGACCTGTTCCGCAGCCAACCCGACGAGTCGCCGCTCCGGGTATCCATCGACGAGTTTGGCGCCAACCTGCAGGAGATCGCGAATCTCGTGGAACGCCGGGGCGGTCAGACCTTGCTGCTCACCGCGCCGTCGGCCATCAGCGGCGAGAGCCAGGAACGTTTACGGGAGAATGGGTACCTGCAGTTCGGTGATCAGGCGCCACGGCTTCACGCCAATTATCAGCAAGCGGTCAGACTTCTGGACAACGAATGGGATCCGCAGGTTCTGGATGTGGCGAACATCTTTGCCTATATCAGCGATCCCGAGATCCTTTTCTACCGTGATGGCATCCACTTGACCGATATGGGGCATATTGCCCTGGCCGCCGTGCTCGTCGATCACGTCCGCCATCACTATCTGGGGGATGCGGCTCCGGTGAGTCACCCGGCGGCGGTGGCGCTGGTG
>JBDRBC010000474.1:0-4866 GCA_043823125.1 bacterium
GGTCTGGTTCATCACCCTGATCTACGGCCTGTTCTACCTGCTGTTCGGCAAGCTGGCGGGGGGGCAGGGGACGTTCAAGCAGGTCATGGGCGTGACCTACTGGGCCGCCCTCATTCCGTATATCCTCGGGTATCTCGTCAAGTTGCCCATCGTGTTCGCCAAGGATTCGGTGCGGGAGGTCTCCCTCGGTCTGGCGGCGCTGGCGCCCAACGCCGATGTCCTGTCGACCAAGTTCCTGGCGTTGACCTTTTTCGGCGATCTGTTCGTCTGGTGGGGCCTCATTGTCACCATCATCGGTTTCGAGAAGGTGCACGGCATGGCGCGCGGGCAGGCAGCGGTGGTCACCATTCTGCCGTGGGCCCTGGTGACCGGGGCCATGTTCGGCCTCAATCTGCTGTTCATGTAAACGATAACGCCGCGGCCGGCCGGTTCGCGGCGCTGGCGAGTCTTTGGAATCACGACCGTTGCAACGGGAGGTCGGTGTGAAAAAAGTCCTGATAATCGGTGGCGTCATCCTCGTGCTCGCCTTGGTGGTCTTCGGCGCCCTGCGGGGGAATCGCACCAAGGAGCATGAGGTGGAGGTGGCCCGGATCGAGCGGAAGGAACTGGTGGCCACCGTCACCGCCTCGGGGACCATCGATCCGCGCCGCCAGGTGGATGTCAGCGCCAACACCATGGGCCGGGTCACCACTCTGGCCGTGGCCGAGGGCGACACGGTAAACGAGGACGATTTCCTGCTGGAGATCGATCCCACCGAGTTCCGTTCCGCGGTGCGGGCCCTGGAGGCGGCGACCCATTCTACCGAAGCCGATCTGGAGCTGGCCATCGCCTCGGCCGAGAAGGCGGAACTGGATCTGCGCCGGGCCGACGAGCTGTACAAGCAGGGAATCCAGTCCGAGGAACAGCTCCAGGCAGCCCGGACTGGCGCCAAGGTGGAGCGCGCGCGGGTGGCATCGTCCCGGAGCCGCCTGATCCAGGCCGAGGCCAATCTCGACAAAGCGCGTTACGATCTGGAAAAGGTGACGGTCACCGCGCCCATGTCTGGAGTGATCACCCGCCTCAACGTGGAGGAGGGCGAGAACGCCATCATGGGCACCCTGAACAATCCGGGGACCGTGTTGCTCGTCATCGCCGATCTGTCGGTCATGGAAGCGGTGGTCAGGGTGGATGAGACCGAAGTGGTCAAGGTCGCCCTGGGCCAGCCGGCCGAGGTGAGCATCGACGCGTTCCCGGACACCACCTTCACCGGTCGGGTCATCGAGATCGGCAACAGCCCCATCTTCTCCAGCGCCGGCGCCAGCCAGCAGGCGGTGGATTTCGAGGTCAAGGTGGTCCTGGAAGATCGGATTCCCCATATCCGGCCCGGTCTGTCGGCGGAAGCGGAGATCGAGATCGCCCGTCGGACCGAAGCGCTGGCGGTGCCGCTCGGCGCCGTCACCGTGCGCAAATGGCCCCCGCAGGAATCGTCCAGCCGCGGCCGCGGCCGCCGGTCAGATAACCGGACCGAAACGGCCGAGACGGCCGAGACCGACAACTCGGCCAACGCCGGCCCGGAAGAAGATCAGGAAGACAAGGAAGGGGTTTTCGTGGTCAGCGACGGCAAGGTCACCTTCCGCCCCATCCGGATCGGCATCACCGGCGAGGATGATTTCGAGGTTCTTTCCGGGCTCACGGAAGACGAGACCGTGGTGACCGGGCCGTTCCGGGTATTGCGGGAACTGGAAGACGGCGATGCGGTCAAGTCGAACCAGGACGAGGACAACAGGCGTGGCCGGCGTCGGGAACGAACTCGCGACCGCGAAGCCGAGGCTGACGAGTCGCCCGCCAGCGACGGCGAAACGGACGGCGGCGAGTAGATGAATCTCCTGGAAGGCGCACGTATTGCCCTGGAAAATCTCCGTAATCACAAGTTGCGGACGTTTCTCACCCTGCTCGGCAACATCGTCGGGATCATGTCGGTCATCACCGTGGTCTCGTTGATGGACGGCATCGACATGTATGCGCGTCAAGTGGTGCTCGACGAGGGGACCGACGTCTTCACCATCTCCCGCATCAACGGCCTCGAATTTCTCACCGATACCGACGCCTTCATGAATTCGCTGAACAACCCGGATCTCACCCTGGCCGATCGGGATTATCTGACGGAACGGCTCGAGCTGGCGCGGGTTGTGGGCGCCGCCCTGGAACGCAACGTCAATCTGCAGGCCGGTCCCAACAGTTTTCGGGGGGCCGAGTTGCGGGGTTTGACCGAGGACTATTCGCTGCTGGAGGACCTGCCGCTGGTGTCGGGGCGGCATCTCAACCGTCAGGATCTCCTGGCCAGCAAGTCGGTGGCGATCCTGGGCTGGGAAGTGGCCCGCGATCTCTTTCCCCGCCGGCAGGATCCGGTGGGCAGGGAGTTCAAACTCGGCGATCGACACTTCACCGTGATCGGGATCGTCGCGGACCAGGGCACGGTGATGGGCAATAATCGGAATCAGTTCGTCATCATTCCCCTCTCGGCCTATCAGAAGATGTTCGGCACGGACGAGTCGGTGGATATCAGGATCGCCAGCGCCGATCTGCACAACATGGAGGACGCCCAGGACGAGGCGAGGTTCTGGTTGCGCATCCGTCACCGCCTGCGGCCCATGGAGAGGGACGATTTCAGCATCCGCACGGCGGAACAGCTCCTGAACCTCTGGGGCAGCATTTCCTCGAACATCTCGAGTGCACTGGTCTTGCTGGTGGGCGTCAGTCTGGTCATCGGCGGCATCGTGTTGATGAACATCATGCTCGTTTCGGTGACCGAACGGACCCGGGAGATCGGGATCAGGAAGGCCTTGGGCGCCAGCCGGGTGGCTATTCTCTGGCAGTTCCTGGTGGAGGCCATCACCCTGTCTCTGGTGGGTGGGGCCATCGGTATCGGCATCGGTTTCTCCCTGGCGGCACTCATCTCGTTGCTGTCGCCGTTGCCGTACGCCGTCGCCGGTGACGCCATCTTGCTCGGACTCGGAGTCACGTTCCTGATCGGACTGATCTTCGGCACCTTCCCGGCCTGGCGGGCCGCGGGTCTCGATCCGGTGGAGGCCTTACGGTATGAATGATCTCATCGCGGGCATAATCCGGCTCCAGGAGGGTGTCGTCCAGGCGGGTCAGATCATTGTCGGCCACAAGATGCGGAGTTTTCTGCTCATCGTCGGGGTCTCCATCGGCGTGGCGACCTTGCTGGCCATCTTCACCATCGTCACGGGCCTGAGCAACCGGATTCGCAGCGACGTCGTCTCTACCAGTCGGCCCTATGTCTATGTGGCCAGGTTCACCGGCCTGGGCGGTGAAGACATCGAGGAGATGTTACGCCGGCCGCAGATCATGCCGGACTGCGCCGAAGCGGTGGCTCAGCTGCCGGGTGTCAGCGCCGTGGACTACTACGTCGCCAACAACGACATGACGGTCCTGCAGTACGGGGAGGAACGGAGCAACTTCGTGCAGGTCTTCGGGAGCTCGCACAATTTCCCCTACCTGTTCTCCTTCACCGTGGACGAGGGGCGGTTCTTCACCGAGGCCGAACTGACCAGCCGGGCGCGGGTTTGCGCCCTGGGGCACGGGCCGGCACAGGATCTGTTCCCCCGGATCGATCCGGTGGGCCGGACCTTACGCATCGAGGGCGAGGCGTACACGGTGGTTGGCACCATCGAGCCGCGCCGGCACATCATCGGTGCCATGGGCGACAACTTCGTGGCGGTGCCGTGGACCTCGTACGAAAAGGACTTCGTCGATCCGGATCTCGAGGATCGGAACTTCGCCGCCTCGCTGGAGGACGGGCACGATCTCGACGAGGTGCAGGCCGAAATCGTCGGCGTCATGCGCAAGGCGCGCCGGTTGAAACCGAGCGAGGCCAACGATTTCGTGGCGGTGGCCTCGGAGACTTACGGTGACATCATCGACCAGATCACCCAGGGCGTGGCGCTGGTGCTGGTGGTCATGTCCTCCATCGGTTTGATGGTCGGCGGCATCGGGGTCATGAACATCATGATGATCTCCGTCACCGAGCGCAACAGGGAAATAGGCGTGCGACGCGCACTCGGCGCCCGACGGCGGGATGTGCTGTTCCAGGTTCTCGTGTAGTCCGGCACGCTCACTGGTGTGGGCGGGATCATCGGGACCGGTCTGGGCTACCTCCTGTCCTGGGCCGCCACCAGTCAGCTCAGCTTCCCCTTCGTTATTTCCCCATGGATGGTCCTGCTCGCCGTGATGTTCTCGGTGGCCATCGGTCTCATCTTCGGCCTGTATCCAGCCGATCGGGCCGCCAAGATGGATCCCATCGAGGCACTCCGCATGGAGTGATTTCGCCAGTTATACCGGATATTCTGATATTTCTGTCAATGCTTCCTCAAAAACGCCGAATCAGCCTGAAATGACTGATGATGCAGTTTGTCAGTGGTCACCCCTTTGACGAGGAATCGATCATGACCGACCAGGATTTTGCTCCTGCAGCCACCGCCGGTGACATCGAAATCCCCATCGCCGTCCTGGCAGAGGCGGTGCACGCCGTTTTGAAGACTTGCGACGTGCAGGTAGGATTGAAACTCGACGTGGTGGACCAACCGATCGATCCCCGTGAAGCGAAGCTCGAGCTGGGCAGTAACATCGCCTTGAGCAGTGAGACCGACCGCTGGAATCTGTCCGTCATGGCGGACGAACGGAGCTGTCAGGTCTTCACCCGGTACTTCTTCGACATGGGCGTGGACGATGGTGTCGCCATGGAGGACGTGGCCGACGCCATGGGCGAGATCGTCAACG
This sequence comes from bacterium, assembly GCA_043823125.1. Lineage (GTDB taxonomy): Bacteria > Krumholzibacteriota > Krumholzibacteriia > LZORAL124-64-63 > LZORAL124-64-63 > JBDRBC01. The sequence continues at coordinate 4,783 of JBDRBC010000474.1, forward strand.
TGGCGGCAGGGGTATTCAAGGCCAAACGGGTCGAGGCGGGCGAGAACATCTATATCGGACTGCCCCTCTTCATGCTCGGCACCT
>JBDRBC010000475.1:0-5462 GCA_043823125.1 bacterium
AACATCGAGAGACATTGATGAAATCTTTAGAAAATATGGGAGCAGAATAGAATCCAAGATAGAAACTGCTGGGGGCTGTGCTCAACCGCTTCTTCGCCAAGTACACCTCCATCAACTCTTTCACCGAAACCGTGATCGAGACGGTCGATCGCGGGGAGGTTATTCGATGGCCGATCAAGCTCGGCCGGAGGCACGTGATCTAGGCTTTCTGGAAGCGCTGGAGGCTGAACCGTTCCGCTTCGGCTTCTTCCAGGCGATCCGCAAGCTCGAGGCCGAGTTTCGCGATCATGCCCGTCTGGGTGAATCGGTGACGGTGGCGGAGGATGTGATTCGACTGGGGCAGAAACCCACCCTGGCCTTCGCTCCCTCGGCGCTGGCGTCCTTTCGCCGTGGATCAGAAGGAGAAGCGAGCCGGCTCGAGGTGTTCTTCTTCGGGCTCTTCGGGCCCAACGGTCCACTCCCGCACCACCTGACCGAGTACTGCTATGATCGAATACGAAACGCGAAGGACCAGACCTTCGCCCGCTTTGCCGATGTCTTTCATCATCGGATGCTCTCGCTTTTCTACCGGGCCTGGGCCAACGCCCAGCCCACGGCCAGCTACGACCGACCCGAATCGGATCGATTCGCTGCTCAGGTTGGCTCCCTGTTCGGATTGGGGATGCCTTCCTTGCGCCGCCGGGGCCGGGTCGCGGACGAGATCCGATTCCACTTCGCCGGCAGGCTGGCATGCCAGTCACGAAACGCCGAGGGTCTGCAATCGCTCCTGCACGGCTACTTCGGGATTGGCGCTGTCGTGGAGGAGTTCGTCGGCCAGTGGGCGCGACTGCCGAAGAGTTCGTTATGCCGGCTGGGGCAGTCTCCGACCACCGGCACCCTGGGCCAGACCGCCATCGTCGGTGATCGGATCTGGGATCGCGGACAGCGATTTCGTATCACCCTGGGACCGATGTCCGCAGAGGTGTACCGCGAATTGCTGCCCGGGGGAAAACGACTGCCGGAGTTGATCGAACTGGTCAGAACTTACGTCCATGACGAGTTCGTCTGGGATGTGAGGCTGCTTTTGAGTGGCGAGGGTGTTGCTCCCCTGGAACTGGGGAAACACGGAAAACTGGGGTGGACAACCTGGCTGCCCAGCGAGTCGCCGCCGGGGACCGTGGACGATTTGCTCTTCGATCCGCTGGCGAAGGCCGGGTGACGGTTGTCATCTGAGCAGGTGGCTGGACAGGTGGAGCCAGGACAGATGTCCCGGATCTCCAAAATGTGGTAGTCTGTGAACTTCGAAACGGTGTGATCCATCGGGGGTTGGGATAATGGCCGAAATCAATCGCGCCGACCTTTTCGGCAAGCTCAATGCTATAGGCTACAAGGCCATCGAGAGCGCCACCGTCTTCTGCAAGATGCGGGGCAATCCCTACGTGGAGATGGTGCACTGGATTCACCAGATCCTGCAGGCCCGGGATTCCGATCTGCACCACATCGCCAAGTTTTACGACCTGGACCCTTCCCGGCTGGCCAGGGACATCACCGACTCGCTCGACCAGCTCCCGCGAGGCGCCACCTCCATCTCCGACCTCTCCTCGCATGTCGAGGAGGCGGTGGAACGCGGCTGGGTGTTTGGTTCTCTCATGTTCAAGGAAGGGCAAGTTCGGACCGGATATCTGGTGGTGGGGATGCTCAAGACCCGGGGGCTGCGAAACGCACTCCTGGAGATCTCGAGGGAATTCGAGAAGATCAAGGCTGACGACCTCGCGGATCGTTTCCGGGAAATCTGCGGCGATTCACCAGAAGAGTCGCTGCGGGCGACCGATGGCGTCATGGTGGGCGGCGCGGCGGCCCCTGGTGAAGCCAGCGATGCCATGGCGCCGGCCCAGATGGGGAAACAGGAAGCGTTGCGGCAATACTCCGTCGATCTGACCGAGCGGGCCAGAAACGGAGAAATCGACCCGATCGTGGGCCGCGATGAAGAGATCCGCAAGATCATCGACATCCTCATGCGCCGGCGGCAGAACAATCCGATCCTGACCGGGGAAGCCGGGGTGGGCAAGACCGCGGTGGCCGAGGGGTTCGCCCTGCGGATCGCCGCCGGAGACGTCCCGCCGCCGCTCAGGAATGTCGCCCTGCGGTCGCTCGACATCGGCCTGCTCCAGGCCGGGGCGAGCATGAAGGGCGAGTTCGAGAACCGGTTGCGGCAGGTGATCGAGGAGGTCCAGTCGTCTCCGCAGCCGATCATCCTGTTCATCGACGAGGCCCATACCCTCATCGGCGCCGGCGGCGCCGCCGGAACCGGGGATGCCGCCAACCTGCTCAAGCCGGCCCTGGCCCGCGGCACCCTGCGCACCGTGGCCGCAACCACCTGGGGAGAGTACAAGAAACACATCGAAAAGGACCCGGCCCTGACCCGGCGCTTCCAGGTGGTCAAGATCGAGGAACCGACCGAGGAGAAGGCCATCCTCATGATGCGCGCGATGGCCTCTACCCTGGAAAAGCACCACCGGATCCAGATTCTGGACGAGGCCCTCGAAGCAGCCGTCCGGCTTTCCAACCGCTACATCCCGGACCGGCAGTTGCCGGACAAATCGATCAGCCTGCTGGACACCGCCTGCGCTCGAGTGGCCATCAGCCAGCACTCCGTGCCGGCCGAGGTGGACGACAGTCGGCGGCGGATCGAAGCGCTGGAGACGGAGTTGCAGATCATCGCCCGCGAAGGGGCGGTGGGAATCGAGACGGCGGCACGCGAGGAAGACGTCAACGCGAAGCTGGCCACGGAACAGGAGCGGCTGGAGGGACTGGAGTTGCGCTGGAACGCGGAGCAGGCGCTGGTCGAGCAGATTCTCGATATACGTAGCAAGCTGCGTGGTGCAACCGGCAAGGTCGAGGGAACGGAGAGTGACCTGGAAAAGGCAGCCGACGAAGCCGCTGCGTCCGAGCCGGAAGGCGGCGACGACGATGCCGCCGCCGCGGCCGGCCAGGTATCTCCCCCGGCCGTGGCGGAAGAAGCGCTGACGCCCGCACAGCGCGAAAAGTACTTGAAGGAGCTGATCGAGCTGCAGGCCCAGCTGGCCGAGCTGCAGGGGGATCGCCCCCTCATCATGCCCAGCGTGGACGAGCAGGCCGCCGCCACCATCGTCGGCGAGTGGACGGGGATTCCTGTGGGGCGCATGGTGAGCAACGAGATCGAGATGATCCTCAAGCTGGACAAGGCGCTGGGGAAACGCATCATCGGCCAGGACCACGCCCTGAAGATGCTCGCCCGACGCGTCCACACCTCCCGCGCCAACCTGGACCACCCCGGAAAACCGGTCGGGGTCTTCATGCTGGCCGGGCCCTCCGGGGTCGGGAAGACCGAAACGGCCCTGGCCCTGGCCGAGGCCCTTTTCGGCGGCGAACAGAACCTGATCACCATCAACATGAGCGAATTCCAGGAAGCGCACACCGTTTCCACCCTCAAGGGCGCCCCTCCCGGCTATGTCGGCTACGGGGAGGGCGGGGTGCTGACCGAGGCGGTGCGGCGCCGGCCCTACAGCGTGGTCCTGCTCGATGAAGTGGAAAAGGCCCACCCGGATGTCCACGAGATCTTTTACCAGGTATTCGACAAGGGACAGATGGAGGACGGGGAAGGCCGGCTGATAGATTTCAAGAACACCCTGATCATTTTGACATCGAATGTGGGCACCGACCTGATCGTGAGCTTGTGCCAGGATCCCGAGCTGATGCCCGACGCCGACGGCATGTCCACGGCCCTGCGCGAACCGTTGCTCAAGACCTTCCCGCCGGCCCTGCTCGGACGTCTGGTGGTGGTTCCCTACTATCCGCTGAGCGACGAGGTCATCGCCGCCATCACACGCCTGCAGCTCGGGCGGATCGCCAAACGGATCGAGCTGAACCATCAGGTGCCGTTCACCTATGACGACGAGGTGGTCCAGCTGATCGTCAGCCGCTGCACGGAACTGGAGAGCGGCGGCCGGATGATAGATTCCATCCTGACCAACACCGTCCTGCCCAGGATCAGCGAGGAGCTGCTCACGCACATGATGGACGGAAAACCCATCAAGAAGGTACAGGTCGCGGTGGATGGAAGTTCATTCGTATATCATTTCGAGTAGCCCAGGGAGGATGAGATGCAGTCGGATAGACCAGTCTCGGTCTCCAGTCCCCTAGAAACAGACAAGCTGCTCTTCTACCGGATGACCGCGACAGAAGCGTTGGGTCGTCTCTACGACTTCGATCTCGAGGTGCTCAGCGACGACCACAACATCAAGCTGGAGGATCTGCTGGGCCAGTCGATGACGGTCCACCTGGAGCTGCCGGACGGCGGCGAGCGACACTTCAACGGGATCGTCAGCCAGCTTTCCTTCCTCGGGACCATCGGGCGCCATGCCCACTACGGCATCCAGCTGCACCCCTGGCTCTGGTTCCTGACCCGCACCGCGGACTGCCGCATCTTCCAGAACAAGAAACTGCCGGACATCATCAAGGAAATACTGGCGGAGTTCGGCTTCTCGGACATCGAGGACTGTCTCAGCGGCAATTACGAGGCCTGGGACTATTGCGTGCAGTACCGCGAAACCGCCTTCAACTTCATCAGCCGTCTGATGGAGCAGGAGGGAATTTACTATTACTTCAAGCACGACGAGGACAAGCACACCCTCGTTCTTTCGGATTCCTACAGCGCTCACGAGGCCGTAACAGGATTCGAGACGATCTACTTCTATCCACCAGAGGTGAGCGCGAAATCCGACCATGACCGCTTCCTGAGCTGGCGCATCTCCCAGCAGGTGCAGGCCACCTCCTTCACCCTCGATGATTACGATTTCGAGGCCCCCAAGAGCAATCTGCAGACCAGCGCCACGGCCACCAAGAAGCACTCCGGTACCGACTACAAGGTCTTCGATTACCCGGGCGAGTATCCTGACACCGGTGTTGGGAGCGAATATGTCAAGTACCGCATGGAGGAGCTGAAGGCCGAGTACGAGATCTGTTCCGCCCACGGATCGGCGCGGGGCCTGATGGCCGGGTGCCTTTTCAGCCTGAGCGATCACCCGCGGGACGACCAGAACAAGGAGTATCTTGTTGTCTCGGCGTCGCATACGCTCGAGTCAGGGGGCTACGAGTCGGGTGAGTCCGGTTCCGGTGAATTCACTTATCTGGGTAGCATCGAAGCCATCGACGCTCAGGTGCCGTATCGGTCGCCGCGGACGACGCCGAAGCCGATCGTGCAGGGTGTGCAGACGGCGGTGGTGGTGGGAGCATCGGGAAAAGATGTTTGGACCGATGAGTATGGTCGGGTCAAGGTCCAGTTTCACTGGGATCGTGTTGGCGCAAACGATGAAAACAGCTCTTGCTGGGTGCGAGTTTCTCAGAATTGGGCGGGGAAAGACTGGGGCGGTATGTTTATACTGCATATCGGGCATGAGGTTATCGTAGATTTCCTTGAGGGGGATCCGGATCGTCCAATTATT
>JBDRBC010000476.1:0-9680 GCA_043823125.1 bacterium
GATCGGATCCGCCAGCAGTTCGAGCTGCTGGATGGCCGCCTCGTACTCCCGCTCCACCGCCTCCACCCGGGCGAGGGCGTCGTAGGTGAGCAGATTGCGTGGCTCCGGCCCCTGACCGGCGGGTCGGAGGAACAGCAGGTACGAGAGGCCAATGGCCAGAAGGAACAGCGCCGCGATCTTGTAGGCCACGAACTGGCGCGGCGAGAAGATCGTGTTCAGGATCTTGCCTCGCTCAGTCCGCAGGATCGATGGTTCGGCCCGCTGCGCCTGCTGCTCGCGTTGCAGGTCCACCTCGATCCGCTCCCAGAGACCGGGCGCCGATGTCGGCACCGGCAACTCACGCGCCGCCGCCTCGATAGTTTCGTCCTGGGCCTGCGCCTGCCGACACTCGTCACAGTCGGCGACATGGGCCGCGAATTCCTCCGCCGAGATCTCGTCCTGCCAGAACGCCTGATACCGATCACAACTCATCGGTCTTCCTTCCGCGCCAGTTCTCGCCGAGCTGCTCCCGCAGGCGCGCCTTGGCGGCGAACACCTGCGCCTTGACCGTGCCTTCGCGGGTCTCGAGGATCTCGGCCACCTCTTGCTGCTTGAACCCCTCCACCGCGAACAGCACGAAACAGGTCTTCATGCGCGGCGGCAAGCTGTCGATGGCGTGCTGGAGCTGCAGGGACAGTTCGGTCGGGTCTTCCCGGGAAATGGTGGCCGCCTTCTCCAGCGGTACCTGCGACCTGCGCTTCCCGTCCTGCAACTTGTTGTAGCAGGCGTTGACGACGATGCGGTGGAACCAGGTGGAAAACGCGGACTGGAAACGGTACTGGCCAACCTTGCGGTACAGATTCACGAAGGCGTTCTGCAGCGCGTCCTCGGCATCCGCCCGATTGCCGGTCAACCGAAAGGCCAGGAACAGCATCGGCGCCTCGTAGTGGCGGTAGAGTTCCTCGAACGCCGGAATTTCTCCCTGTTGACATCGCCGCACCACCGCTTTTTCGTTGGCCAGGGTCATCTGTGCTCTCTCACCGGCTGCCACGTTTTCGGGGTTCCATGGAGTTAGACCGTGCGATGATGCCGAAGGTTTAGAGGAATTCTAGGGGGAGCCCCCACCGGGAGCGAGAGGAGTTTCACCGTGCCTTCCGTTTTGATCACCGGCGCCGGCGGGGATGCCGCCCCCGGTCATCATCTGTGTTATACTGTTTATCATTGAAGCGATTATCCCACTGGCGCGGACTCGGCAACGGGCACCCGAGCCGAAGCCGAACCAGGCGGCACCGTAGATACGCATCTCGTATACCGGTCACGAGGGAGGTCGTCTGATGAGTCCTCGTTTGGGTCGTGTGAGCGGTCTCTATACCCGTGAGATCCGAGCCGGCGACGATCCGCTGGAAGTCTTCGAGTACGAAGGCGATCCCGATCCTGCTCTGGTGGATCTATTCTCCACCCCCAACCTCCTGCAGACGGACTGGAAACTGCAGCTCCGTCTGGATGTGGACGGCCCCCTGCCGCTGAACATCGCCAGCTTGACCTGTTCCCACCTGACGATCAGAGTCCACTGGATCGCCCGTCTGACCCGGCAGGGCCCGCAGAATATCTGGGCGGGACCGATCATCTATCGGCACGGGCTACTCCAGGAACCGCTGTTTCATTCCATCCGGATCACGGTGGAAGGAATTCTGCCCAGGAACGAAGCGATGGCCAGGGTCGCCTTTCGTAGCCACTGGCGACAGGAACCCACCATCCTTTTACGGTTCAAATCGCAGTATTTCCGCGAGGCCGCGGTCGAGGTGGATCACACCAGCGACTGGACCGACCTGCCGCCCGAGGTGGATCCGGAAATCGTCCCGGGCAATTTCCCCGCCGAAATGAGTGTCCCCTCGCCAGTCACCATCAGGAAGGCCTTCAAACGAGCCGGTATCGACGTGGACCTGAACGTGGAGCCCAACCCGATCACCTACAGCGAGGCTGATTTCGACACCACGAACGACAGTGACAGCGACTGGAACGACGCCGAACTCCACGGCGCCCTGGAGAAATGCTGGTCGTTGTGGGCAGACAAGCCGCAGTGGGCCCTGTGGGCCTTCTACACCCATCGCCACGAGAACCTGAGCAACTACGGCATCATGTTCGATGTTTCCGGACACCACCGTCAAGGCGCCGCCATCTTCTCGAAAACCTTCGAGGATCTGTACACGGGGAACATGTACGGGTTCGATGCCGACACCTTCAAGAAGCGAAGCAAGCTGTTCGTCTCCGTGCATGAAATCGGACACACCTTCAATCTGGCCCATTCCTGGCAAAAAGTCAGCGGGACCATGTGGATGCCGTTGGCCAACGACGATCACGCCCGGAGTTTCATGAATTATCCGTGGCGCGGCGGTGCAGGGACCAATATCTACGAACGGGAGAAGGATTTCTACCAGACCTTCGAGTACCGCTTCACCGACGACGAGCTGCTGTTCCTGCGCCACGCCCCCGGCTCGTTCGTGCAGATGGGAAACGCCGCCTGGGACACCCATCACGCCGCCGGCATCGAGGCGAGCGGTTCGTCCACCGGCGTCCGCTTGCAGCTCGGGCTGGGCCGCGCCGATGGGCTGTATCATTTCCTGGAGCCGGTCTACCTGGATCTGGCGTTGCTCCATCTAAACGGCGAACCGCAACTGGTGGATGCGGGATTGCTGGCCGGCGGCCACAGTCTGAACGTGGTGGTGCAACGGGATGGGCAACCCGCCCGCCGTTTCTCGCCTCTGGTGGAATATCATCAGGTGCCCAGCCCACTCGGCCAGGATCTCCCCGTGCTCCAGTCCCTGCTCGTATCGGCCCATCGCGACGGTTGGCTGCTGGACGAACCGGGCAATTACTCCATCCAGGCGCGACTGGATCTGGGCGGCGAGGAACTGGTGTCCGAACCGGTGCGGTTGCGCATCCAGACCCCGCTCAACCGGCGCGAGGAGGAGATCGCCCTGGATTACTTCACCCCGGCTGTCGGCCGGGTCCTGACCTTTCAGGGCAGCCGCGACGATTCCCTGGCATCCAGCATGGATGTGTTGCGCACCATCGTGACCGATCCCGAGCTGCAGAACAGCCGCGTGGCGTTCCATGCCGAGTACGCTCTGAATCGCGTCCTGGCCAGACCGTACAAACGGCTCTCCGTACCAGAAACCGCTCGCAGCACCCGGGAGTTGTTACGCGGTCGCCGGATCGAACTGCTGCCCGGCCAGCCGGAATTGGCGCAGAAGGCCCTCACCAAACTGCTGATCAACGATCTGGCGCCAGAACGGTTGGGGTTCATCCAGTTCGCCAATCGCTGTCTCTGGTTCCGGCGCTGGTTGTTGAACCAGGAGCAGTCGCTGGCGGCCGAGAACGTTTTCTTGCGGCTGCGAGAAGTGGAAAACGTCGCCCCGTACCCGCTGGTGGCGCCGTTGTCGCCGCACTGGTCCGAGGTGACCGGCCGCAAGGACGAAGCGGTCGAGTGATGGCCGGACACAGGCAAAAAACCATCAGGTCTGCCGTCGCCGCCGCAATCGCTCCCGCCACTGCCGCAAGCGTAAACCGACGAGGGCGGGATGATGGCGGATCGCCTCGGGAAGTGGTTGCGCCGGGAATCGATCCCGGAACTCATGCGCGATCCGGTTGAAACCACAGAGGAAATCCGGGACGCGCTCCGTGGCGACGTCTTCGGCGTGGGCCACGAGGGCGTAGGGGCAGAGATTGCATTCGGATTGGTAGTCGCAATCAGCACACCGTCTGCTGGTGGAGTGTTTTCCGGCTCGATTGGTGAAGGCTGCCAGCCCCTGCAGCTCGTGCGTGAAGCCTTCCCGACGCTGGGCGACCGGCGACGAATCCGGTGATCCCCAGCACATCATCTGGCGCAAGGTCTCCCGACACGAAACCGGCAGCCGCCCGCCCGACGGTGCGAACAGCAGGCAAGCGTAGAGGCAGCCGTCCACATCGAGGGCTGGAGAACAGCCGGTCAATCCCCGGCACAGGAGCGGTCCCGGCTTCGTGCTGGTTGGCAGCGGCGGATCCCAGCGCTGGAACAGTTCCAGCGGAACCGTGCCGTGATGCCGCCGCCAGTCGAGGCTCGTCTGATGAATCCGGGTGAACTGTTCCCGCAAGATCTCCTCGACCACACGGTCGACGCCGGCCGCCGGGGTCAGGACCGGCGCCAGCTGAATCCGCGCGACGGACAAATCGAGCAGGTACGCGATGGAATCCGCCAGATACGGCAGGGTCGCCGGCAAGACGGTGACCACCACCTTCACCTGGCGCCGGAAGTAGTCGGGGTGGCGAGAACGGAGCCGGAAAAGCGCTGCCTCCACCACGGGAACCGTGTCCTCACCACGGAACGCCTGCGCAGGCGGCACCCCGTCACAGCTCAGGCGCAGCTCGCAAGAATTCGCGGCCAGGAAATCCATCCGTTCCGCCGACATGAGCGTGCCGTTGGTCAAGACCGTACAGGTGGTGCGCGGGGAACCGTCCTGCTGCGAACGCAGAAAGGTGACGGCGCGCTGGAGCAGAGGAAAAGCCAGCAAGGACTCGCCACCGGTGAAGATCACCTCCAGCCGACGGTTCGCCTGTGACAACGCCCAGGCGAGCCCGGCGTGCAGATCTCGCCAGGTCAGGTCCCGGGCCGGCGTCTGGTCACGATAGCAATACCGGCACTCCAGGTTGCACCGGTTGGTGAGCACGACGGTGAGCGACTTGAGGGGTCCCGCCGGACCGGATGGTTGTTCGGGACCCGACGATCCTACATCGAGTCGTAACACATCGTGGCCCACTCGCTCACTTCACCCAGACACTGGCTGAAGGTCTTGCCCTCCAGGTCGGACCAGTCCAGCTCGAAGCCGGCACAGCGGTTGCCGGTGACCGCCACGAGTTCAGTGGACGTGTTCAGGTCTTCCGTGAACTCCACGACGAAATCGGTACAGTTCGTATTGTTCTCGAACAGTGTCTTCAGGTTTCCCAACGTGTCGGAAAGCTGCAGGAGCGCCACCTTGACATCCCAGGCCATGATGCCGATGGTGGGGCACTTTTCCGGTTTCGCGATGAGATGATCGAGGATCAACGCACCGTATTTCTCGTCCAGCAATTTCATGGATTTGCCGATTTCGTTCATCTGAGCCATGGCTTCGTGCAAAGCCTCATGCTGAGCGGATCTGGTTGGTTTTTCACCCATGTCATTTTCCCCCTATTGATCAGGTTACTGACTGTCGGCGACGAGTACCCAGATGTTTCCCCGCTGTTTAGGCCGCGAGAACACGACCAGGCTCCCGTCGTCACTCGTATCGAAAAGGCCATACTCCATGGACTCGCCAAAAACCACTGGTGGGACGAGGGCGCGAGTCGGCGATCCATCCAGCGGCACGATACGGAGAGACACGATACCGTTTTTTTCGAAACCACTGACCCACAGTTCATCGCCTTCCCCGCGCCAGCGGAGACGGTTCGGCTCCACCTCGGAATTCAACTGTCGCGCCGGCTGGCTGCCATCCACCGGCACGATATAGATTTCGTTGACACCTTCCCGATGACCTATAAAGGCGATTCGATCGCCCGCCGGAGACCAGACCGGGAACATGGCCGGCATCTCGGGTGGTGTAATCCGGCGTGGCTCGTCGCCTCGCTTCCCCTCCTCCACGCCGACCACCCAGATGCCGTAATTGCCCTCCCGGTCCGAAGCGAAGGCCAGCTCCCGTCCAGTGGGAGACCAGGCCGGATGCAGATCCGTGGCGGTGTGATCGGAGATCTGCCGCGGCGGTCCGCCCTGGGTCGACACGATCCAGATGTCACGCTGCGAACCGCTCACCAGGTAGTAAGCGATCCAGCGCCCGTCCCGCGAGATGTTCGGATGGCAGGCGTTGCCGTCCTGGTCGGTGAGCTGCTGCGGCTCGCCGAAAGGCTGTCCCTCCCGCAACTGCTGGGTCCAGATGCTGCGCTTGCCAGCGCGACGATCCGAGACGAAGGCCAGCAGGCTGCCGTCGGCCTGGATGGCGGGCTGGGAGTTATCGTGTTCCTCGCCAGAGAGAAACGCTGTGGTCTGTTTGCCGCGATTGACGATGAACACATCCTCGTCCATCCGACCCGTGGCGGTGGAATAGGTGAGCCGGGCGCCGCTGGCGTCGAGACTCGGATGCGTCTCGGGACCGCTACCGTAGGTGAGTCTCTCGAGCTGGCCATCACCAACGTCCACTCGCCACAATGCCAGGGTATTTTCGCGTCGGGAGTTGAAATAGACGTACCGACCCGAAGGCGACCAGACCGGATAGTCGTCGTCGTACCCTCCGGCGGTGAGGACCGTTGAACCGCCGTCAGCCACCGCCACCACCCAGAGATTGTGATCCGTCGTGTAGCAGATCCGTTGCTGATCGGGCGACCAGGCGGGGTAGCGATGCGCGCCCGGACCGTCCTTTTTCCAGGTCAACTGCCGGACTGCCTGGTGATCCGTCATCGGGGCGATGAAGATCCTGCCCTGGCCGCTGGAATCAGCCCGGCTGAAGGCGAGCCAGTCACCATGGGGTGAGACCGCCGGGTCGGAGGCATTGGGCACCAGCAGGGAAAGCCCGCCCCCCATCTGATCCACCTGCCAGATACTCCGCTGACCGTCCCGCAACGAAGTGAAAAGCACCCCACTGCCGTCCGGCAACCAGGTCGGATCGCGATCGGCCGCCGGGTCCTGGGTCAGCCGCAAGACGCGCCCGCCCCCCACACCGCTGACGAAGATGTCGTAATTGCCCGCCACCAGTGCCGAGTACACGACGCGACTGCCGTCGGGCGACAGGCAAGGATCGCCCTCCCAGGCCTCCTCGCTGGTCACCTGCACCGGCCGGCCGAAGGACGGACCGTTCTCGCTTCCGGTAGGACGCGGACCCAGGGCGATATAGAAGATGGCCGCGGCCATGGCCAGGAATGCGAAAGCCACCAGCAGAAGCCGCCCCCGGTTTTCGAGCACCCACGACGGCCAGCCCCGCCGCGGGTGTTGTTCACTCTGCGCCAGCAAGATGTGCAAATCGTGCCGGAGTTCAGCCAGGTCCTGGTAGCGCTCCCCCGGGTCCTTGGCGAGCATCTTGTTGATGATCCAGACCAGCTCGGCCGGCGCCTCCGGACGCTGGGTCCGCACCGACCTTGGATCCTCGTGAACCACGGCGTAGGTGATACCCAGATCGGTCTCCGCCTGGAACGGTCGCTGACCGGTGACCATCTCGTACAGGACGACGCCCAGGGACCAGATGTCCGTCCGCCGGTCCACCTCCTTGCCGGTGGCCTGCTCCGGTGACATGTAGCTGGTGGTGCCGACGGTGTGACCGCTGTCGGTGATCTGGGTGGCCTCGGGAAACTGGACCAGACCGAAATCGAGAATCTTGGCCTGACCGTCCGCAGTGATCTTGATATTGGACGGTTTGATATCGCGATGGATGAGCCCCTGGCCGTGCGCCTCGGCCAGTCCAGCTGCCACCTCGTCGGCGATCTGTAACGCCTCCTGCAGCGGTAACGGGCCTGCTTCGATCCGTTCCCGCAGACTGCTCCCCTCCACGTAGGCCATGGCCATGAAGGCCTGCCCCTCCACCTCGTCGAAATCGTACACCGGACAGATGTTGGTGTGATCGAGGGAAGCCGCCGCCCGCGCTTCACGCACGAAACGGGCCCGGCGGTCGGGTTTCTCCAGCAGGTCGGGACGCAGAAACTTCAGGGCCACGATTTTACGGAGTTTGAGGTGCTCCGCCTTGTACACGACCCCCATACCACCCTGACCGAGTTTTTCGAGGATTCGATAATGGGATATGATCCGGCCAATCATACGGCTCTCCAAAGTATAGGCGATTGGAGAAGCAAGGTGGGCTCCAGCACCTCGGCCATCATATCCCAAGGGAGGCTACCGGTACAGGGGCAACCCGCCTGGCCGCCGGGACCCAAATAATAACCAACAGACCGGAAACCAACGGACCGGGACAAGACCCCGGTCCGCCGTGACCACTCGCCTGTCGCCGGGTGAGCTATAACTGGAACAGATACTGCAACTTCATGAAGTACTGCCGATTCGTCAGATGCCAGCCTTCCCGTCCATGGTTCGCCATATTGAGATCCTCGTGGTCCCGCGTGGAGCCGATGTAGAAGATGGACAGCGGATTGAGCCGATAGGTGATCAACGGATCGAATTCCCAGCGCTGGGCGAAGTCGTTGTACTGGACCACAAAGCGGGTGGATAGCTCTCGCGTGACCTGGAGGTTGATCCGTGAGCGGGAGATGTAGCCGGCGAACAGCTCTTCGCCCGTCGCCTTGTTCTCACTGCGGATGTAGTTGAAGTTCACCGCGATGAACAGCCGGTCCATCGGTTTCAGGTCGATCCACGCCCCGTAGCTGAGCTCGTTGCCCATGACCAGGTCATAGCGGGCGATCCGGTCGCCGATGTCGTAGTTCCCGCCGAAGCCGACTACCTCGGAAGGCTGGGAATGCAGACAGATATGCCCCAGCCAAATGCCGTCGAACTGTATGCTGCCGAACAGCTCGTTGCTGCGCATGTACCGGGCATGCATGCTGGTCTGGGCGGTCCGGAGATTCATCGACAGACTGGCGTTGATCCACTCGTCCTTCTGCACCCCCTCGAAGTTCCACTTGCGGCCGGAATCGAAGCTGGGCTGGATGGTCTCCAGAAAACTGCTGTCCTCGAAGCGGAAGGTGTAGCCACTGCCGACCCACGACTGGCGGGTGTTGTTCTGGGGTTCGAAGCCGTTATCGGCCCGGAAAGTAGCCGACCGTTCCTGGTAGGACCAGTCGGCCCACCAGTTGCTGGCGCCGTAATTGAGCTGGCCTCGTAGACCGTGCCCCCAGAACTTCTCCCCATCCAGCGCCACCGTGTACTGGCCCTCGTCGAAGGTCGTGTCTCGCCCGGCGTCCACCAGGCCCTCGATGAAGTCGCTGGTCAGACTCGTATCGTTCACTTCCTCGGTAAAAGTGGCCAGCGCCTGCATCCGCAGGGACAGGCTCTGTCCGAACCGGACCTGGCTGTCGAGGCCGAACAGGCTGCCGGATCCGCCTTCATCGAAACGGCGATCGGTGGCGATGAGGCCGACATGCGACTGGTTGCCCAGATCGTGCCGCGCCCGCACGATGTTGGAATAGCTCTTGCCGTTTTCCACGAAGCTGCTGTTCTCCTCGAACGGCAGGATGATCACCGAATGCTCGTCACGGGCGGAGAGGAAGGCGATGCTGCTGGAGCCCTTGCGCCCGGTCATCTTGCCGGCGCCGATGGGATCGTTGATGGACCGGGTGTACACCGCATTGAAGTAGGTATTGAACAGATCGCTGCCTTCCTGGAAGAACGGCCGCCGCTCGGGATAGAACAGGGCGAAGGTGGAATTGACGTCGATCTGCGCCGCATCGGACTCCACCTGGCTGAAATCGGGGTTGATGGTGGCCTCGGCCGTGAACTCGGAGGAGATGTCGTAGGTGAGCCCCAGGCCGACCTCGGTCAGCACATCACTGTTCTCGAAATCGCCATCAGCCGTCAACGCACCCGCCTGATGGGACACCACCGACGGCAGCAGCTCGAATCCCTTGCCCGGCTTGACCCCGGTGATCCCGCTGACATGGCCCCAATTGCAGGGCCAGCAGTTCTCGTCCCGGTCGTAAGCGGCCCAGGAGTACTGATAGCGTGATTCCCGCGGACGATTTCGCCAGAAATCCAC
>JBDRBC010000477.1:0-2476 GCA_043823125.1 bacterium
CGGTCCTCAAGCGGAAACGACCGCGGCCGTCCTTGAACTCTTTCGACCGGCTCTTCTGAACCACTCTGCGCCGCATCTGGTCCCGCTGGACCGACGTCCTCATCATCGTGAAGCCGGAGACAGTGGTCGGCTGGCATCGCGCCGGGTTTCGGCTCTATTGGAGGTGGCGATCCCGGCCACGCGGCGGCCGGCCGAAGATCACCAACGAGATTCGTGTTCTGATCCGACGCTTGGCGGAAGAGAATGCCGGCTGGGGCGCACCCAAGATCCGCGGTGAAATCTTGAAGCTCGGTTTTGAGGTCTCGGAACGAACCGTGGCTCGCTACCTGCGGCGCATTCGTCGCCGTGGTGACCCTGTTCCGGCTCAGCGTGAAATGGAGGGCGGGCGTTCTCCGTTAGTGAGCATTCCGCCCTGCGGGCGGGGATTTTCAAGGCATCCGGGTCTACCGATCCGATGTGATTTTGGGAAGAGCGCGAAAGGCGGCTTCCGCGCCCGCCCACATCGTCTCGATGGTATGCGTTAGACCAACACCACACTTGACGTGGGCGGCGGTTCGGGCTACTGGTTCCGGGCGGCCCAGGCTGCGGGGGTGAGTTCGGCAAGCCGCTGGATGGAAGTGTTGGCCAGGCCTGGCAACACCGCAGCGAGGTAGTCGCGGATCGGGAGATGCAAGCGGCGACAGCTCTCGACGATGGACAGAATGGCTGCCACTTTCGGCCCGGCCCGTGGACTCCCCACGTGGATCCAGTTCTTCCGTCCCAGAGCGACCGGGCGCATCGAATTCTCGGCCAGGTTGTTACTCAACTCCACCACCGGGTGCTCTAGGAAGCGCGTGAGTTTGGGCCAAAGCGCGAGCGTATAGGTAACCGCCTTGCCCAGCGCGCTGGAAGGCAGGGCGTGCGCGCCAGCCGCTTCGATCTGCGGCTTCAGCAGGTCCAGCAACGGCTTGGCTCGCTCCTGGCGCAGCGCATGGCGGGCGGCGTGGTTGAAGTTCTGCGCGCGCGCCTCGGCGTCCACCCCAAACAACTCGTCCATCCGCCGCACGATCGCCGTGGCGATCGGATCGCTAGGGCAGAGCTTCACCGCGTCAATGAAGTGCCGTCTGGCGTGCGCCCAACAACAGACGTGCACCATCTTCGGCCCACCCACCTGGTTGTAAGCGATATAGCCGTCGGTTTGGAGAACGCCTTCGAACCTGCCCAGGAACTCCTTGGGCCCGGCGCGTCCCCGCCCCAAGCGGAAATCGAACACCGCGCTCCCTCCCGGCCGGCTGTATTGCCACAGATAGGCCTGATGGTTCTGCCCCCGCCGGTCGTGCATCTGCACATCCACCGGGGTTTCATCCGCTTGGATGTAACTCCCTTTGACTAACTCGCGGCCCATCCCCGTAACGATGGGAACCAGCAACTCGCCCACCCGCATCACCCATCCGTCCAGCGTCGCGCGGCTGATCTCCAGCCCCGCCTCTCGCTCCAGGATGGCGCTCTGCCGGTACAGCGGCAGGTGGTCACTGTATTTGGCGACCACCGTGTCGATCACCACCCGGTCACTCACCAGACCCTTGTCGATGATTCGTGCCGGCACGGGCGCCGCGACCACCCCGCCAGCCTCGCAGAACTTGCAGGCCCGCTTCTCGCGCTTGGTCACCAGCACGAAGTACTTGGCCGGTTCCACATCCAACTGCTCGCTCTGGTCGTAGCCGATCACCGCCATCGGCTGGCCGCAGGCCCGGCAGGTGCACTGCTTCGGCGCACAGGCGATCACGCGCTCCACGCGCGGCAACTCCACCGGCAGTTCCTGCCGTCCCGGATGCGGGCGGCGCTTCTGGCTGCCCGTCGATGCCGGCAGAGGTTCGCGCTCGCTCTCCGCCTGCACTTCGGCGCTGCTCACCCCAGGTTCCAGTTCCAGAAGCTCCAGTTGCGCGTCGCTGAGCTTCTCGCTTGCCGGACCGTACTTTTGGATCCGCTGCAGCCGCAGCCGCTGCTCCAGCACCTGGATCTTCAGGTACGCCCATTGCAGCTCCAATGTGGTCGAGTGAAGTTGCTGCTTGAGCTGGACGTTTTGCTCGGCGTCGGAAAGGGCGGGAGTGGAGAGTGAAACGCTCACGGTAAGTAAAGAACAACTATAACATGACTTGTTCTAACTTACAAGTAAGTTATGCGATCTTGACTTCCGAAAACGACGTTTTCCTGTACCAGGCGCGCCGCCGGGTCTGGGCCAGATCGATGCCGCCCACCAGCAGCGCCAGTTCCTCGTGGCTGAGCACAACATTGAGCTGACTGCTTTCGGCCTCCGGCCAGCGGAAGCGCCCCTTCTCCAGGCGCTTGGCGCACACCCACAGTCCGCTGCCATCCCAGAACAATAGCTTCAGGCGATTGTGTCGTGCGTTGGTAAACAGGAAAATGTGCCCGCTCAGCGGATCGCACGACAACCGGTCGCGCGCCAGACCGTAGAGCCCTTCGAAGCCCTTGCGCA
>JBDRBC010000478.1:0-3798 GCA_043823125.1 bacterium
CCCGCTGTACGATGAGTCCGATAAGGGGTTGGGAGATGAGCTGGAAGATGCAGCCGCGGCGCCGCCGCCGTCCACACGAAGCAGTACCGTCGCTTCACCGGAGGGACGCGATCGGTCCGCGGCTGTGCTTCAGGACATCACCCGACCAGAAAAGAAAGATCTCGAGGAAGTGATCCTGGCAAGTCGGGAAGACGATCTCCCACCGACGGCTCTGGAGTCAGCCGACCTGGAAACCTTCGCGAGCCTGGAATTCGAGGGTGACTCGACTGATCTCCATGGCATATCCGCGGGAACGGAGGCTGCCAGCCTGGAAGCGGCACTGAGTAATACTTCCTACACCATCATGCGCCGATATCTTAACAACGGCGACTTACCGCCGCGAGAGTCGGTTCGGGTGGAAGAGTTCCTCAGTAACTTCAGGTCGGGTATCGCGGCGGCGAAAGCAGACGACTTTGTCATTCATGCCGATGGCGCGCCCTCGCCGTTTGGTTCCGGTTACCACTTGCTGCGGATCACTATCGTCGGGCGAGAAAGACCTGGAATACACGGAGGAGGCGGCCACACCACACCACAAATCCTCGGCGAGGATGTGGAGTTGCGGGTGGAGTTCGATTCCCACCAGGTCTTGCAATACCGGTTGCTGGGCTACGAAACTTATGACCAAGTGGTGCGTGATCCGCTGCAGAATAGTATCAACGCGGGAACGATCGAAACGGGACACCGGGTCACCACCCTCTATGAGGTTAAGCTCTCCGCAGGAGCCCAGGGGCAGCTGTCCGGCCTGCAGACTGGTCGGGGAAGCGACCTCCCGTTGGCCACGGTCAAACTCCGGTACCAGGTCCCGGCGCCGGCGGTGGGTACTGCCGGGCAGCAACGCGAGTTGGAACAAGCAGTCGTTACCCGGCAAGTACTCACCAGTTTCGACGAGGCTCAGGAACATCTGCAATTGATGGCGGTGGTGGCGGAATTTGCCGAGATCCTGCGCGGGAGCCGCTGGGCGCGGGATAATCGCCTTGCCACCCTGGTGCCGATGGCTGAACAGCTTGCGAACAGGATGTCCGCCGACGAAACTGTGGTGGAATTCGCGAGACTGGTCCGACGGGCGGCCGCCATCGAAGCAGAGTCGCTGGGAGTGGAGAAGTAACCGCTCTCTACTTTCTGTTCGTATGATGGCCCCGGGTATACCGGATACCCGGGGCCTCCGTGTGCAGAATAAGCAGCGTGGAGCCCGGGTACCAGGACTGTTCATTGTCCGAAACGGACGGCGAAAAAACTCCTACGATACGGAGGCGGAACCATGTTCGAGTTCGGAGTTCTCGTACTTATTCTGGTGGGAGTGGGGGTCGTTGTCACCGTGTTGGGTCTGGCATTGAGCTTATGCCTCGAATTGGTGTTGTTGCCGCTGGCGCTGGCCGCCTCTGTGTTCGAAGCTGTCGTGGCGGTGCTGGTGGTCGGGATCGTGATGGCGATTCTGGGCGCCACGTGTCTGGTGGGGCTGCCGCTGCTGATTCTTCCCTTCGCCTTGCCTGTGGCCTCGATTGTTTTGCTGGTCCAACTCGTTCGCCGGCGACCACGAGTCCGGGCGCGTGTCTGAACGATATCTGGTCGGGAAGGGACTGCACCGGGTGGGAATATTAATGGGGCACCAAGATCCCTCCCGGGTGCCCCTGCTTGATTTCGGGCTTATTTGATCAAGGTCGCTGGCCGGGTATACTGCAGCCCCGCTGCCCGCAACCGGAATAGATAGACACCGGTCGCCACGGTGCGACCCGAATCGTTCCTGCCGTCCCAAGTGATCTGGTGCTGACCGGCTGGATAGTCACCCTTGGCGAGTCGACACACGACACCCCCTCGAGCATCGATGACTGTCAGCTCCACCCGGTCCGGGAAACGCAATTCGAAGTTGAAAGTGGTGCTCGGGTTGAACGGATTGGGATAATTCGGCAACAATGTGACGGGCGCCAGCTCGGTTTCACCAGCCGCCGAAAGATCCAGTGATTGAGTGAAGCTGTACCAGCGCGTTGGTTCGACACGGGGCATTCCCGCCTGGCGTCCACTGGCGTCTTCAACATGGATGTAGTAGTCGGTGGTCCATTCCGGACCCCGTGACTGCCCCACCGGGACCGGTAGAGGAATGACGCCTTCGTATCCGTCGCCGCCCGCGGCTGTCATCGGAACGATCTCCCAGTCACCCGCATCCTGACGGTAGTGCAACTCCACGGCGGTCAACGGCTGGTTGCTGTGAGCGTGAATGGAGGCGGTGATGGTCACGTCACCCATCTGGTCCTCCAGAACCGGTACGTGCGCCACTCGCAACATCCCCTGGTCCATGACACCTTTGGCGCGACAGTGCAACGCGTCGTCACTCAGAAAGCCGCTGTAGTAATAGCCGCGCACCGTGTAACCGGGCGCCGCGGCCTCGTAAGCCGCGATGGCGTCGTCATCGTAACTGCTGTTGCCGAAGAACGGGACGTAGATGTTGTCGTTGAGAATGAGACTGTTGGTATATGAGGCCGGTGAGCTGCCGCCGATGTCGTAGCAGTAGACCCGGAACACCTGGTAATTCCGGTCGGTGGAAGCCGGGAGGGAGGCGAGCAGGGTGGCGCGTTGTTCCAGTGTGCTGTAGGTCCAGTGGCTCGACCAGACCTCTTTTACCAGCACGGATTCCTCGTCGAGGAACTTGGCCCAGGTGTCGATATGATGGATCCCGCCGCTTTCGATATACTCGAGTACCTCGTAATTGGTGATGCCGTAGTAATCCTCCATCAGCTGATCGACCTGAGCTTCGGTCATTCCCTGGTAGGCGGCCGCTTCATCGTATACAAGCTCCGTTGAGGAGCTGATGTGCGCGCCGTCGGTCATGTAATTGCCGCCCGTGTGATACATGTCGTGACCGACAACCGGGATCCCTTGCTGCTGGCCGAAGTACAACGGGATCAGGTTGTCATTGGGGCGATAGGGCCGGTTGTAGGTGTGGTTGATGATGGTCAGCTCATCATTCCCGTCGAAGACGAACCAGGGCCCGTAATCACGAGTCCAGATGGAATCGTTGGACCGCACCAGGAACTCCACCCGCCCCATGTCGACCCCGTTGGCGGTCAGGTTGCTCTGGGCCGTACTCAGGTAACCACTGGAGACCACTACGTGCAGAATCACGTCGTCGTCCAGATCACGGAGCAGATTGTAGGGAAGTCCCAGCGGGTAACGGATCAGCACGCCGCTACACGGTTCCCACTCCGCACAGTTCCGGATAGGCGCCAGCGGCGGGGGATCGGCACGAAGTTCCAGACCCGGCATGGTGTCCTCGCGCCCCAGCCAGCGTAGCCGTTCAGCCTCGGTTTCCCGATGGAACAACAGCTCTTCGAGACCGTCCACGTCCTTCTCGGCCATTGCAGGAATACTGCAGGCGACGGACGTAACTGCCAGTAATATAGCTAGATATGTAAATAAAGCCCTTCCGTTCTGCTGCATGGATCCCTCCTGATTGGAATCGATGTTGGTTCCGGTCCAGATTCGAGGCTGACAGGTAATTATACCACAGACCCGTTGATTCTTGGAATGTCCAGAATAAACAGATCTCAAGGATTTGCACGATTTGCCGATAATTATGAACGGGGGACGGGAGGTACCCGGATGATACAGGCGCTCCAATCAGCCCTGGCCGGTATAGCCGCCTACCGCAACCTGCTGGGCAATGCCGCCAATCGGATTTCGCGGGCGAGCACCAAAGCTGATCCCGAGACCCTCTCGCCTCAGGACGAATTGCCGCGTGCCATCGCCGACCTGATCATCGCCAAG